>UQTD01000045.1 GCA_900543845.1 uncultured Collinsella sp. | reverse complement strand
GTATAGGTGTCGTAGGCCGTGAGGCCCGCCGGGACCGTGGCCGAGAGGCGCCAGTACAGGTCGTCGGCGACCGTGGCGTCGGCGGCCTTCTGCCAGGCGGCGGTGCTGTCCTCCAGCACGTGCTTTTGGACCTTGGGCGTCGCCGCCTTGGACTTGACGGTGACGGCGCTGCCGCCGACCAGGGCCATGATCGGCGCGGTGCCGACCTCGCCCTGAGCGATGGCGTCGTCGTCGGCGACGATGAGCCAGTAGCCACAGGACAGCTTGGCCGCCGTGCCCGCGTTAAGGGCCACGGGCACGGCGTCAGAGCTCTGGAGGGAACGAGCGAGCTGTGCGCTCAGCGCGCTCGTAAGGTGGGAATCGGTGTTGAGCCACTCGGCAGCTTCCTGTGCGGTGGCCTGGGAATTGGGCATGCCGGCGCTGTGCAGCACAGGCAGCGCGGCGTCGCGCACGGCGTCGCTTGCCCAGGCGAGGTCGGTGGCGATCTTGGCGTCGCTGTCGCCGTCGACGACGTTGGCGCTAAAGATCTGGTAGGCGTCGTAGCTGCGCGCCACGGTGCCTCTCACCGTAATGGAACCGGTCGAGGTCGGCGCGGCCTGCGCGGATGCGGGGAACACAACCGCGCAGGTGCCGATCAGGAGGGCAAGCAGCGCAAACAAGATCGGGAAGGAGCAAACTCTCTTATTCACGACGCTCGCCCCCCTTCGCATTCGCCTTGCGACGAATGTGCATCCAGGCCGCAGCAGCGCAAAGCACCGCCGCGCCGGCAAGGTACGTCAGAGTGACGCCCGACATACCAGAAAGGGGCAAAGAGGTGGAGTAGGTGTTGGTGAAGGTGGGGGTAGTGTCGGGAAACTCGTGGCCCTCGGTCTCGGCGCTTACCCACGTACCTTCTTTGTCAACGGTTCCCTTCCTGTAGGTCACCGCACAGTTGATCTCTCCTTTTTCGGTGTCATACCTTGCCACAACCGTGAACTTATAGACCGAGTGGTCGTACGTGTAGCGCGAGAACCGCGAACCGTCGGTTTTCTCGCGCACATAGTACGTATAGGTCTTGGAAGGGCCACCCGTGGAGTCGCCCGAGTCGTCGGGATTACCCCTGATATCAGCGAGCGAGTACTTGAGCTCAACCTCTTTATCAGTGGTGTCTTTGAACGAAAGCGTCTGCTTCGTTTCTTTACCAGAGGTCACGGCAGTACCGATGATGTTTTTAAATTTGCTGTCTTTCGCAAACTGAAGTGTAAACTCCTTCATCTCGCCACCCTCAACGACCTTAGTCGCCTTAGGAGTCCAGGAGGCGGGGGGCACGATTTTGTTGGTAAAGGTCGGTTTCTTACTGTTACCGATAGTAACCGTAGTCTACGTGCTATCTTGTGAGCTATCTTGTGGGATGTCAACGGAATAGCTTTCGGAACCAAGTGGTTTGAAGATGGGATCCTTCTCTGTCTTTTTAGAAACGGTTATTTCTTTTACCTTGTAATAATTAATAGGAATCGACATGAGATATTTAGTGTCGGATGGATTGTCCTCAACTTTTACCACGATCTTGTAAATGGTCTCGTCGAATTTGGTATCCAATTCGTTTTCGCCGCTGATGGGTTCCTCAACAAGATAGAAAACGTATTGTCCCGAAGAATAGTCCTTGCCAGAGTCGAAGGTGATATTGCCGTTTGTTTGATCAACAGGCGCCTCGCCCGCAACACTGCAATCGCCCATATCAAATGTGTCGTCATCTTTCCAAGAAGGCTCGATGTCACCATCCTGGCGCAGCAACTTAAATCTGTAATTGTGCGTGCTAAGGCCTTGCGAGATTCCCTTTTCATCTTTAAGCACCTTGGTGGCATTGAGCTTCATGCTCGGATAAACACTCAGATCCTTGACCTCGCCAACGACAAGATCGCCGTTGGTCATGATGCCGCCACCGTGGGTGTAGGAATAGTTGCCACTGATAATGGTCGTAGCCGCTGTCTGCGCCTTTCCCATGGCATCGGCAGTCGGATGGGCCTCAAGACCGAACATGTACTTGGCCTCGGCGCCGCCATTTGGCTCAATGGTGATCTTCTCGCCGTCGCAAGTGCCCTGCCAACCAGCCGAGTCGCCGCCGAGCATCTTGCCGAGCACAACTGCAATTGTCGAGTTCGCACCATCTTTTTTACGCACCAGGAAGAAATCCTTATGGCCGGATTTTTTGAAGGGCTCGGTAATGTACTCGGAGTTACTATCCTCGTTCTTCCCATATCCGCCGGCAGAGTAGTGTTCACCATTATTATCTTTATTGTTATAAATAGCGGCACCGTTGGAATGCGAAACGATTGTTTCGCCCGTAGGGCAAGCGCCAACGCCGCCGCCCCAGCCGCCAGCCTCATTTTCGGCAATCAACGTCTTTACGATATTGAGCTTGCCGCCCTTCTGGATAAAGACGCCACCGCCGCCCCAGTCGCCGCCGCGATCCTTACCCGTCATAGTCTTGTTGTTCGTAATGTAAATCTTGCTGTTCTCACCAGCGCTAATTGTTGCCATCGTACCAGTGTTGTCACCGCCAGCGATACGCAAACCGCCGCCCTCAGCGTTCTCCGCCACGTTGCCGGCAATCGTGCCGCCAGTCATTTCAAACTCGATGGTCTGGTTGTAAAAACCAGCGTAAACGCCACCGCCAGCCTCATGGGAGTAGTTAGCAGTAACTGAGCCACCCGTTATACTGAGCTTGCCACCATTTACACATGCAATGCCACCGCCACCGAGCAGGCCATTGTTAAACGATTCAGAGATATTGGAATCGACACGATTGTTAGTAATGCTTGCCGAATCGCTGATACTAACGCAAGCATTTTTGGTAAAGACGCCGCCGCCATAACCATTTTCGGGACTGCCGCCGCTGTTGCAAGTGTTTTCATACGTAGCGTTGCCAGAGATAATTCCGCCCGTAAGCTTCAGGGTGGCTCCCTTGTCAGCATAGATGCCGCCGCCAGAACCCGACTTGTTTCCCGCGACCACGCCGCCTGTCATTTCGAGACTGGCATTCGCGCCCGCCTTCTCGCCCGTTATGCACAGGCCACCGCCCCAGCCACCGCCGTTGCCATTGGTGACGTAACCGCCTTCGATTTTGACTTTACCCTCAGAAAAAATCACATGGCCGTCATCGCTCAGATTGGCGGCCGTGGTAATCATGCCGCCCTTGAGATCGAGCGTGCCGCCCTCTTTAACGGTGACCACATGCTTTACGGAACCGCTGTCCGATGCCGCATCAATAGCGCCAAAGCCCGTAACGACATGCCTGATCGTAGTCTCGGTTGTGCCGAGTCCATCTTGATTGGGCGTGCTCTTGGTCTCAAAGTAAGTAAGACTCTTAGGAGTGCCACTATTTGAGCCGTTTCCTGTTTCCCATTCCATAGACGCAAGATGACCCGCCGTCGTTTCGACCAGGGTCTGTTCGTCTTTTGTTTTACCTAAATCCTCGATAGTGAGTGTGGCTCCATTTTCGACCACAAAGAAGGAGTCTTTGTTGCCGGAACCACGGTAGAGCATGTGTCCCGCAAGATCGATAGCAGTGTCTTTGGTGATGGTGATCTGCTTATCCGAATAGGCAAAATCCGTCAGTCGGAACTTGCCGCCATTGGTGAACGTCTCAGCAATATTACCTTTCACCTCGTTATAGCCATCGGCACTGACGGTAGCGGGAGCGATAGCGTTTTCATCGTTAGTTTCATCATCAGAAGGCTGTGTATCGGAAGGCTGCGCGGCGCCCTTGGCCTCCGCGTCGCCGGACGGCAGTCCCGCGGCAGCGGCGTCTTCGCTCGCGCCATTCTCGGCATCATCGCTAATCTGCTTTTCGGCACCCCCGTTAGTGGTACTGTCTACACCAGTAGACTCACTTGAGGAACCCTCCCCCATCACAGCTTCCTCGGCAGAAACCGCCTGGGCATCGTTGGCAATGGCCTGAGAGATCGGGGGCATGACGAGCGACAGTACCAGGCTCAAAACGGAGGCTCCGCACAAAACGCCTGCCAGTACACGGCGCGTCGCTTTATTACTCTGTTTAGATTTGTCTGAATTTGCTTTCATCGATGTCTCCTCCCCAAGAGACCGCGATCTTGCTCTTTCACTATCAAACGTATCTGCGCAATCTGTAATTGCGCACGCTTAGTAATCCATATTGTAGCGATTGTTTGAACATCTAAACAAGATAACCGATTGTTTTGTAGCGAATTCTCAATTCTCTTGACATTTGCTCAGATTTACCTTCGTTTATTCGCTATCTATTTTTTGTTTCTGCTGGTAATATAGTTGTCTATCATTTTTTAATGGCATTAGATTTATTTGCGCAACATTTTGCTCAAGAGTAAACATCCTGTAAACAGTCGAAAATCGACCATGAGCGGTAGGTCATTTACCGGGAGTAATACCCTGCCAAACTGATGAGAATATCTTTAGCCCATCGGTGGTTGGAAGCGTAATGTTCAGACAACCATATTTGAATTTGCGCGCAGATTGTAGGCATCAACTCGCCCAAATCGCCTGAGGCCACCACGAAGGTGCCCGTCCCCTTTGTGGTGATTCTGCCCCGGCGCTACAGCAGATGTTCCTCGATAAAGATTGCAATGCCGTCTTTGTCGTTGCTGGCGGTTACAAAATCGGCGGCGGCACGGGTGGCGTCGCTGCCATTTGCCATGGCCACGCCCACGCCGGCGTCAGCCACCATGCAGGTGTCGTTATCGGCATCGCCAAACACGCAGATGTTCTGGAGCTCCATGCCGTTGAGCTCTGCCACGCGCACAAGGCCGCGTGTCTTGGACACGCGCGGATCCATGAACTCGTAGAGCCGCTGCGTGGTTTGCAGAGCCGCCGCCTTAACAGTGTCATCGACAAACGTCGACGCGCGCTCGATGACCTGCGACATCACCTCGGGCGCCATGGTAAACATCACCTTGGGCTGCGGCTCGCGCAAAAACTCGGCAAAATCGACCACCTGGTAGGGCACGCCGTCGACGCGCGACAGGTGCTCGACGCACGCGTTGCTCTCGGGCACATAGAGCACGCCGTCCCGAGGGCAAACGGGCGTTGCCGGCAGGTCTGCCATGTGCTCGCAGATGTGCGCGATGGTCTCGCCCGGTAGCGGGTAGCTCAACTCGTTGATGTCGTGCGCGCGGTCGATGACCTCGGCGCCACCGCAGCCCACGAGCACGTCCACCAGGCCTTCGATGCCCCAGAGCTCGTACATGGCCTCGGTCGCGTGGGCGTCGCGCCCGGTGCACAGGCCAAAGAGCACGCCGCGCTCGCGCAGGGCGCGGATCGCCGCCACGGTACGCGGGGACACCGTGTGCTGGCTCGTGAGCAGCGTGCCGTCGATATCGCAGAACACGGCTTTGATATGGCTGAAGGTGGCGTCCATGGGGGCCTTTCTGGGTTGTGCGGCGGTGCTGAATGTGGTCGGAAATGGTGTACATGGTATACCAAGGCGCGCACGGGGCGCTTTGGTGCAAAACTACCACAAAGGTGCCTGGCCCCTTTGTGGTGGCCGGACTCGCAGGATGGCCTGGCCCGGGGCGCAAACCATCACAACATTCGACGCTTTTCCGCAAAATCGCGATTTTCATCGAATGTTGTGATGGTTTTTTTACTGCTTTGCGGCACGATCCAAGTGCCAGCGACCAAACAGCAGCAACGCCGCGGGAACCGCCGTCACGACCATGCCCGCCCCGATGAGCGTCTGCTGCACACCAAACGTCGCCGCCAGCCACGGGGCAATCGCCAGCGGGGCCACGCCGGCGAACATGTTGCCAAAACCCATGACCGAGTTCACGCGACCGAGCTGCTCGAGCGGGGCCGTCGTTTGCACGATCGTGTTGTGGAGCGGGTTGACGACGCCCCAGGCCACGCCCAGGGCAATCTGGCCGACAAGGGCTACGCCCACGTACGGCGTCCCCACATAGAGCAAACTTCCCAGGCCCACGGACATGAGCGCCACGAGCAGCGTTTTAAGGTTGATCAGGTGTGGCGGCAAACGGAGCGCAATAACGGCGCCCAGCACCGCGCCCACACCGCTGGCCGACGAGAGCCAGCCCATCCACTCAACACCGACATGCAGAACATCGCGGTAGAAGAACGACTCCAACGGATCGAAAGCTCCATAGCCAAAGTTCGAAAGGAAGATAATGCAGAACAGCAGGGCGAGGACGCTGTTGGTAAAGACCGTCTTGATGCTGGTCGCGAAGGTGACGCGGGAAGACGTGCTGGGGTCGGGGCTTTGGCTGGCGGTACTTGCCGTTGCGCTGCTGTCCGCGGGACTGCTTTCGCGCGCGGCGGCACGACCTGCTTGCGGCCTAAAGCCCCAACCGGCGACGAGCGCCAGTACGGTAAAGATCATCATGAGCACGAACACCGCGCGTGACGATGCAGCCGCCGCGACAAAGCCGCCCAGTGTGGGGCCGACGATAATGCTCACGTTGGAGAACATGGTTATGGCGGAGTTGATGTCTTTGAGCTCGACGGGGTCGTCGGTGAGATACGCCGGATAGGACGTGGCGATGGGCTGGGCGAATCCCATCACAAAGCCCAGGAGTACCGCGCCGGCAAGGACTGTTCCGGTCGCGCTGCCAAAGGCGAGGATTGCCGCGCCGGTTGCCAACGTGGCGACGATGCTCAGCAAGAAATGACGGCACGGGCCGCAGGCGTCGAGCGCCGCGCCACCCGCGAAGGATCCCAAGATTACGAATACGTTCATAAAAAGGACGGCCAGCGATGTCGCCACGACCGAGGCATTGTCTGCATAGGTGAGCGTTCCGATGACGCCGATAAAGTAGCTGGTCTGAAAACCGGTGTAGATGAGAAAGCGCATCGCCACCAGGTGCTTGGCCTGCACGGGCAGCGATGGCTGAGGCTTTGAGAAAAGAGAGGCGAGCATAGAGGCTCCTTGTTTCATACGAATACGGGCGGCGGGCATTCGCCACCGTCTGTCAAATCAATCTATCCGCATGAAACATTAAGGACGCATCAAGCCCCTTCTCTCCGTTTTTCGCCCGTCATGAACTACTTGGTAGATTGTAAGGCATGTCCCACACATCTAACAAAGCAAAATCCACCACAAAGGTGCCTGGCCCCTTTGTGGTGGAAATGACGTTTGCCCAGATAAAACCTACCAAAATAAACCTGTCCCTTTTTGGCAGGTTTTAGGCCAGATAGTCTTGGATGAGGTCGCAGATGGCTCGGGCGTCGTTGATGTTGATGGCTCGGGTCGCGAAGCCGGCGTCGAAGGCCTGACGCGCCAGGGCTTCGTTGCAGGCAAGGGCCAACGTGTGACCGTCGACCAGGTCGAGCGAGCTCTTGCCGCGCAGACGGTCGACACCGGAGCGCGCGACCACGATATTGTCGAAGCCCTCGGTCTTGTAGCCCTCGATAATCACCACGTCGACATCGCTGTAACGCGACAGCAGCTCGCGCGCGGGCATCTCGTCCTCCTCGCGCGTGTCGGCGTACTCCGCCCAGCGCGTGGCGCAGATGAGCCCCACGTGCTTGGATCCGGCCTGGTGATGGCGCCAGGTGTCCTTAGCGGGCACATCGATATCAAAGCCGTGATGTCCATGATGCTT
Source organism: uncultured Collinsella sp. (assembly GCA_900543845.1). Classification (GTDB taxonomy): domain Bacteria; phylum Actinomycetota; class Coriobacteriia; order Coriobacteriales; family Coriobacteriaceae; genus Collinsella. The sequence goes on along the minus strand of UQTD01000045.1, from coordinate 9,193 downwards.
GAGCGAACCCACGCGCAGGCCGCGGCGGGTGAGCTCGGCGATAACCTTCTCGACGAGCGTGGTCTTGCCCGAGTTTTGATAGCCGATAAACGCGATCGCGGGGACGGCCGGTGTCGGAGCTGCGGGTGCGACGGCGACGGGTGCGCTCGCGGGCACGTTGCTCGCGGCACCCACGGCTTCGACAGCAGCAGCCTGTCGCTCGGCACGATCCCACACGCCAGAGCGGCCGCCCTCCTTGTGCAGCAGGCGCACGTCGACGATCTCCATGCCGCGATCGACCGCCTTGCACATGTCGTAGATGGTCAGACACGCGGCACTCGCGCCGGTCAGAGCCTCCATCTCGATACCCGTCTTGCCCGTCACGCCCGCCGTGACCAGTACGTGAAAGCCAACCTGCCCGTCTGTGCGCGCCGGCGCCCAGCCCTCGGGCACGTCCTCGGCCGGCGTCCCCGCCGGAGCGATGGGCGCAATGTCGCACTTGCTCTTGGTAATGAGCAACGGATGGCACATGGGGATGATGTCGCTCGTGCGCTTGATGGCCATAATGCCCGCCACGCGTGCGCAGGCAAGCACGTCTCCCTTCTTGGCGCGGTCCTGCAGCACCATGGCCTGCGTCTCGGGGTGCATGAGGATGGTGCCCTCGGCGATGGCGATGCGATGGGTCTCGGCCTTGTCGGACACGTCGACCATGCGTACCTCGCCCTTGGCGTCCACGTGCGTCAGCTCGTCGCGACGGGCGTCGCGGGCGGACTCGGCGACAGCGCTGGCAGTCGGCTGTGCGGACGCGTCGGCGTTGCCAGCATTCGCCGCAGCCGTGACTTTGTGGGCAGACATCGCGGCCCTGCGAGCGGCCTTGGTGGCATCGGCGTACCTGCTCTTGGCCATATGATCATCCTCCGATTTGGGACATAAATCGTTGCGTGCCCTCAATTATCGCGTGTTCCTGCGGTTTGTGGGCCACGGCATCGCGCCAAATCGAAAGTACCTGCATATCATCACCACGGCGCAGCGCCTCACGCACCGAATACTCGGCATCGCTGAACAGGCACGGACGCACGTTGCCATCGGCCGTCAGGCGCAGACGATTGCAATTCGCACAAAAATGGTTGGACATGGCACTAATAAAGCCGACCGTTCCCGCCGCGCCCGGAAAGTGCCAATAGCGCGCAGGGCCCGCGCCGGCAGGAGCGTCGTTGATGTCGAGCGGCTCGAGCTCGCCCAGCCCCGTAGCGGCGGCCCCGGCATTGATGCGCGCCCGCAGCTCGTCACTCGGCACGGTATCGCTCGCGTCCCACAGCTCGGGATTGAGCGCGGGCGCATGCGGATCCACAGCGCAATGCGAGCTGGTGCGCTCGTCGCCGATGGGCATGTATTCGATAAAGCGCAGGTGGATAGGGCGGTCGACGGTCAGCCGTGCGAGGGCCGCCACATCCTGGTTGAGCCGGCGCACCACAACGCAGTTGACCTTAACGGGCTCAAAGCCCCAAGCCAGCGCCGCGTCGACGCCGGCCATGGTCTGCTCGAGTCGACCCAGGCGCGTGATCTTTCCAAACAGCTCGGGGTCGAGTGTATCGAGCGAAATGTTGACGCGGTTAAGCCCGGCGTCTTTGAGCTGCGGCGCCAGTTGGGGCAACAGGGCGCCATTAGTGGTGAGCGAGATGTCCTCGATCTGCGAAATCGCGCGGATGTCGCGAATAAGCGGGATGATACGGCGACTGACCAGCGGCTCGCCGCCCGTCAGGCGTACGCGGCGAATGCCCTCCCCCGCTACCAAGCGCACAAAGCGGGCGATTTCCTCGGCACTGAGTAGCTCGTCGTGTGCACGGGGTGCCACGCCATCGGCCGGCATGCAATAGATGCAGCGGAAATTGCACTTGTCGGTCACGGCAATGCGCAGGTAGTTGATATCGCGGCCAAAGCCGTCATGTTGCACGTGCCCGTCCACGCAGCCCTCCCCTCACGCGGCGTTTTATTCTTCGGAAAACATAATACCCCACGAGAGAATCATGCCGACACCCGTACGACAGGACAGGTCGCTTCGAGCAAAACGGACTTTCCAAGCCCATCCTCAGCACAAACCATCACAACATTCGATACTTTTCCCGTTTTTGGCAAAAAACGTCGAATGTTGTGATGGTTTGTCTGCCGCAGCGCCCCGTAGAAGGACCAGGACGCCCCTAAAGGCCGCCGTCCCAGTGTCGAATCACGAACTCTCGCAGGTCGTTCTGACGTTTCTGGAATGTCTCGCTTCGGTCGCACTTAAGGCCCATCGCAAGTGCGATGGCGTTCATCGCCCGGTGCAATTGCAGCTGATGGGCAAACTGAGTCCCGGTGAGGACGATCATTCTAAAGCCCAGCGCGCTCAGCACGGTCATACGCTCCGCGTCCGACGCGCTGCGCTGTTTATCAAGATGGTCCGAGCCGTTGTATTCAATCCCCGTACCGCTCGCGGGCGCATATACGTCAATCTCGAAATACCCGGACTTAGTGAGATATTTGAACTCGCTGGGAACATCGACCCGATGGTTGAGCTCGACCTTGGCGTATCCAAGCCCTCCTTGAGAACGTTTTGCTACGACCATGATTGCGGTGGCCGTCTCCATGGGCGACCGTGCGCCATCGTGCACGCGCTTGAGCACGGCGGCCGCGCGTATAGCCCCCTGACGAGATCGGTTCTCATTGCAATAAGCAATCAAGTCGGCAACGGTATACCTCTGCCCCATCTCGATATAATCGCCTGTCGACAGATGATTCAAATGGTATCGAGCGCAGATTTCGTAGCCATATTCCAGCTGCTCGGGCTCGCTCATCCACGAACCCGCTTGGACAAAGCACATGGCCTCATCAACCACTAGAAGGCCCTCTGCCACCTCGATAAGATGGCCTGGAGGTACCGGCGCCCCAAACACGTGGCACCTAAATCCAGCCGGCGTCGAGCGCTCAAAATCGAAGTTGACGAGCGTGTCGATATGATCGAGTTCTTCTCGTGGAATACCGAGCGAAACCAGATAGTCGGTAACGATCCCAACTGCCGTTGAAGCCCGCAGTCCCTTGGTATCGAGCCCCAATTTGGGCAGGTCCGCAGTCGGCTCCGCCTCGTTAGCAAGCGAGTCCTCATCGTATAGGCTGCTTGCTCGCGAGAGCGGCTCGGACGGGCGCGCCACGTTGTGGTACAGCCAGGCAGTCTTATGGGACAGGACGATCGGCAGGTCCATGAGCCCTCCAATGGAGTCGGATAACCGACCTTATTCCCCTGCCCACGGGTCCGCACACCTTCGTGCACAAGAAAGCGATTCCACCCGGTCGAGTGGCAGAAAAACCATCACAACATTCGATGCTTTTCCCGTTTTTGGCAAAAAACGTCGAATGTTGTGATGGTTTGAGGCGAGGGGCACGGAGAGGTCAAAGCATCATGCTCGAACGGGTTAATCCAGCTCTTTTAAGCCATGTGCCAGCTGCCAGTACTCGCCGTGCTGGGCGAGCAGCTCTTCGTGCGTGCCGCGCTCGATGATGCGGCCGTGTTCGAGGACCATGATGGCATCGGCGTCGCGGACGGTGGACAGGCGGTGCGCAATCATAAACGTGGTGCGTCCGTGCATGATGCGGTCCATACCGCGCTCGATGAGCTTTTCGGTACGCGTGTCGATGGAGCTCGTGGCCTCGTCCAGGATGAGCACCGGCGGGTCGGCGACGGCCACGCGCGCGATGGCGAGCAGCTGGCGCTGACCCTGCGACAGGTTGGCGCCGTCGGCCGTGACCGGTGTGTAGTAGCCCCGCGGCAGGCGGCGGATAAACGAATCCGCGCAGGCGGCCTCAGCAGCGGCACGCACTTCCTCGTCGGTCGCGTCGAGCTTGCCAAAGCGGATGTTCTGCGCAATGGTGCCGCTAAACAGGTGCGTATCCTGTAGCACAATGCCGAGCGACCCGCGCAGGCTGGCCTTGGCAATGTGCTTGACGTCGATGCCGTCGTACGTGATCTCGCCATCATCGACCTCATAGAAGCGGTTGATGAGGTTGGTGATGGTCGTCTTTCCGGCGCCCGTCGAGCCAACAAAGGCGATCTTTTGCCCCGGCTTGGCGAACAGGTTGAGGTCCGTGAGCACGCGCGTGCCCGGCACGTAGGAAAAGTCCACGGCATGGAAACGCACGTCGCCGGCGAGCGGGACCAGACCGGTAACAAGCTCGGTACCATCGGCCGCCACCGCACGACCCGATTCATCAACGGCGGCCACATCGTGCAGATGTCCATACGTGCCCACACCCTGGCCCTCGGGAATCTTCCACGCCCACGCGGCGTCGCCCGTCTGCACCAGCTCCACGCAGCCCTCGTCCACCTCGGGCTTAAGGTCCATCGCGGCAAACAGGCGCTCGGCACCGGCCAGCGCGTTGAGTAAGAAGTTGCCCAGCTGCGTAAACTGGTTGATGGGCATGGCCGCCTGGCGCACAAAGACCAGGTAGCTCGCGAGCGCACCCACGTCGGCAAGTCCCTTGATGCAGAGCATGCCGCCCGCCACGGCAACGATGGCGTAGTTGACGTAGCCGATCACCACGGTCATGGGCACCATTGAGTTGGCGTAGGCCTGTGCGGCGCCACCGGTACGGCGCAGTTCCTGGTTGCGCGTGTCAAAACCGGCAACATTGGCCTGCTCGTGGTTAAAGACCTTAATGACCTTTTGGCCCGAGACCATCTCCTCGACGTATCCGTCCAAGTCGCCAAGCGATGCCTGCTGGGCGGCAAAAAAGCGCTTGGAGCGGGCACCCGAGTAGCGTGCGTACAGCACAATGGCAACATCGCACGCGAGCGTGATAATCGTGAGCTGCCAGTTAAGAATGATGAGCATGGCTGTGGTGCCGATCACCTGAATGGTCGCCTGAATCACGTTGGCAAAGCTGTTGTTGAGTGCCTCGGAGACCGTGTCGACGTCGTTGGTGAAAAAGCTCATGATGTCGCCCGAGCGCGTACTGTCAAAGTAACTGAGCGGCAGCGTCTGGATGTGCGCGAACAAGTCGCGGCGAATATCGGACACCACGCGCTGGGCCGCGCGCACCATAATCTGCGAGTAACCCAAGGCCGAGAGCACGCCCGCGGCGTAGATGACGGCCGTAAAGAGAACCTGCTTGGTAAGCAGCTCCTCCCCACCCGCGGCCAGGCCGTTGACGATGGGGCGCACCATATAGGTGCCGGCAAGACTCGCGATGGCGGCGACAGAGGCCAGCACACCAACCGCCATCAGCGAGAACTTGGCATGGCCCATGTATGAGAGCAAGCGGCGAAGCGTTCGGCGCAGATTGGCCGGACGTGCCTGAGCGGAAGTCTTAGGCATGGCGCTCATCTCCTTCCGGGGATGATCCGTATGCGACGGAGGAAAACAGATCGTACGCGTCGTCGGCATCACCGTCGTCGCTCGCATCACCCGCGAACTCCATCTGCGAGGCGTAAATCTCCTGGTAGATGTTGTCACCTGCTAGCAGTTCCTCATGCGTGCCCACGCCGTGAATGCGGCCGTCATCCAGCACCACGATGCGGTCGGCATCCATCACGCTTGCGATACGCTGGGCGATGATGATCACCGTCGTGTCGGGAATCTGGGCGATATGCTCGCGGATCTTGGCGTCGGTCGCCATATCGACCGCACTGGTCGAGTCGTCAAAAATGAGCACGCGCGGATGTTTGAGCAACGTACGCGCAATGCACAGGCGCTGCTTCTGGCCACCCGAAACACCGGCGCCACCCTGGCCCAACTCGCCGTCGAGACCGCCGATGCGGTCCAGAAACTCGTCCACGCACGCCGCACGGCAGGCATCCAACAACTCCTCGTCGGTGGCATCGGGCGCGCCCCACTGCAGGTTCTCGCGCACGGCGCCCGTAAACAGCACGTTCTTTTGCAGCACAATGCCCACCGCATCGCGTAGGGCAACCAGGTCGTAGTCGCGCACGTCGCGCCCGCCCACGAGCACGGCGCCCTCGGTCGCGTCGTACAGGCGCGCGATGAGCTGCACGAGCGAGCTCTTGCCCGAGCCCGTGCCGCCGAGCACGCCCACCGTGGAGCCCGGCTCGATGCGAAGGTCGATATGCTCGAGCACGTCCTCGACAGCATCCGCGCGGTACTTAAACGACACATCGCGGAACTCGACACTTCCGTCGACAACTTCGCGCACAGCCGCGTCTGCCGCGGGCGCCTCGATAAGCGAGCGCTCATCGAGGACGTGCGAGATGCGCTCCACACTGGCGAGTGCGCGCGTAAGCAGCAAAAACACGTTGGAAATCATCATGAGCGAGTTCATGATCAGCAGCACGTAGCTCATAAAGCCCGTGAGCGAGCCCACGCCCAGCTTGCCGGCGAGAATCATGCGGCCGCCAATCCACAGGATGGAGAGCGCAGCCACGTACATCGACAGCTGAAACACCGGCAGATTGAGCACGGCGGTGCCGAAGGTCTTGGTCGCCGTGTCGGCAAGCTCGGTATTGACGGTGTCGAACTTGTCGCACTCGTGCTCGGCGCGCACGTAAGCCTTCACGGCGCGCACGGCGGTAAGGTCCTCTTGTACCACGCCGTTGAGGTGGTCCATCGAGGTCTGGAGTTGGCGGTAGAGCGGACTGACGCGATAGGTGATGGCGCCCAGTACGATTGCCAGCACGGGCAAGATGATCGCAAAGACGGTGGCGAGCGGGCGCGACAGCATCAGCGCGTAGATAAGGCCGACGATAAGCGTCACCGGGCCGCGCACCATAGGGCGAAAGCCGTTGCCCACAGCATTTTGGATAACGGTGATGTCCGTGGTCATGCGGGTGACGAGCGAGCTGGCGTCGTAGTTGTCCAGGTTACCAAAAGCGAGCGTCTGAATCTTTTTGTACTCGGCCTCGCGCAGGTTAGCGCCTAGGCCCGAGGCAACGCGGGCGGATGTGCGGGCATAGCCCAAGCCCAATACCAGCGAAAACGCCGCACACACCAACATGTACGCGCCTTGCAGCAGCATGTAGTTGATGTCGCCCGCAGGCACGCCCACGTCGATGATGTTCGCCATGATAACCGGGATAAACAGCTCGAGCGCCGTCTCGGCCGTCACAAAGAGCACGCCGAGTATGGCGTCGCGACGGTATTCCCCCAAGTAGGAAAACAGGATCTTGAGATTGCGCACGCAGGTTCATCCCCCATCAAACGTTGTTCGCAAACGCACGTATTATTGCGCGACAGGCGATGGTGTCAAGTGACGCGAAACCGATTTCTGCAAGGCTAACGAACGTGCCAAACAAGCATAGTGCGCATCTGTATTCAGTTGGAAATAATCGTGGGCCTCACTTTTTTCGCCCTGTCTTCGACTCAAACCTTGACTCTACAATCGTTGTAGGGTTTTCACTAAACTGGTACCTAAACGAACCAAGCCAGAAAGTACCCTGCCCATGGAACACGACCTCACACGCGGCAATGTCCTTAAGACCATCGCGGTCTTTGCCCTGCCTTATATGCTCTCGTACTTTTTGCAGATGCTCTACGGCATGGCCGACCTGTACATGATGGGACAGTTTAGCGGCGCCGCCGGCATCACCGCCGTGGGCAATGGCGCACAGACGCTCTACATCATTACCGTGACGCTCGTGGGCCTGGCCATGGGAACGACGGTCATCGTCGGCCATGCCGTGGGCTCGCGCCGCTTCGACCGCGCCGAGACCGCCATCGGCAATACCATCACGCTGTTTATGGGCGTCTCGGTGGTACTGGCCGTCATCTTGTTTGCACTATGCCCGCAGGTTGTGGCGCTCATTGGCACGCCGCCCGAGGCGGTCGAAGGCACCGCCGCCTACCTGCGTATCTGCTTTGTCGGCATTCCGTTTATTGCCGCATACAACATTCTCTCGGCCATCTTTCGCGGCCTGGGCGATTCGCGCTCGCCCATGTACGTGATCGGCGTGGCATGCATCATTAACATCGCGCTCGATTTTCTGTTTATCGGCCACATGGGGCTCGGCCCCGTGGGCGCGGCGCTCGGCACGGTGACCGCGCAGACGGCCAGCGTTGCCCTCGCGCTCGTGTGGCTTAAGAGCCGCCGTACGAACATCCACGTTAAGCGCAGCGACCTGCGTCCCCAGCCCGAGGTGCTCGGCAGCATTCTTAAGATCGGCGTGCCCGTGGCAGTACAGGACGGCTGCATCCAGGTGGCGTTTATGTTCATTACCGTCATCGCCAACCACCGAGGGCTCGTCGACGCCGCCGCCGTAGGCCTGGTCGAAAAGATGATCAGTTTCTTGTTCATTGTGCCGAGTTCCATGGGTGCCACCGTCAGCGCGCTCACGGCGCAAAACGCCGGCGCGGGCAAGGGCGACCGTGCACGTCAGGTGCTCAAGGACGCCATGACAATCTCGGTAGTGTATGGCTGCCTGATCACGGCGCTGATGTGGCTGGTGGCGCCGGCGTTTATCGGCTTTTTTGCCAAGGACGCCGCGGTGGTCGCCGCCGGCACCGGCTATATGCGCAGCTACATTTTCGACGCGATTTTTGCCGGCATCCACATTTGCTTTAGCGGCTTTTTCGCTGCATACGGCAAGAGCTACATCGGCTTTGCGCACAACGTGCTGGCCGTAGCGCTCATTCGCGTGCCGGGCGCCTGGCTGCTGTCGAACGCCTATTCCGATACGTTGTTTCCCATGGGCATCGCTTCGCCGTGCGGATCAATTCTATCGGCGGTTATTTGCGTGATGGCATTTACCGTGCTCAACCGCCGCGGAGCTTTTGACAAACTGATGGCGTAGCGGGGCAATGCGAAATCGCCCTCATCGACGACATCATCAGCGACGACCCAGCGACCTACGTGACGCAGATCACGGTGCCGGTTGCCCCGGCAAAGTAAGAACCGCCCGGAAAGCATCGTGCTTCCGGGCGGTTCTTCAATTTGACTATTGATGCCTTATGCCTGGGGCACCTGACCAGTAGCCAAGATCTGCTCGAGCGCGTCCTCATCCAGCACGGGTACGCCCAGCTGCTCGGCCTTGGTAAGCTTGGAGCCCGCTTTGGGACCGGCAACCAGGTAGCTCGTCTTCTTTGACACACTGCCCGAGACCTTGGCGCCGAGCACCTTGAGCGCCGCGCCCGCCTCGTCAAGGCTCTCCGGAACGCTGGGGTATTCCCATAGCCCCGCAAGAAGGCCCGTGTCCGGCCGCTTTTTGAGCGCGACCCTGCCGTTTTGGAAGAGCAGC
>UQTD01000044.1 GCA_900543845.1 uncultured Collinsella sp. | reverse complement strand
CCCCAGGCGCCGTTGCCGCTGAAGATGCTGTCGAAGATATCGCCCCAACCGCTCGCGCCGGCACCGGCGCCGTAGCCACCGCTATACGCGCCGCCCGCGCCCGGCATGCCGCCGAACATGAGCATCTGGTCGTACTCTTTGCGCTTCTTCTCGTCCGAAAGCGTCTCGTAGGCCTCGCTAATCTCCTTAAACTTGGCCTCGTCGCCGCCGGCATCGGGGTGATATTTTTGCGCGAGCTTGCGAAACGCGCTCTTGATCTCTTTGTCGGAGGCGCTCTTGGATACGCCCAGGATGTCATAGAAGGTTTTGCCTGCAGCCATCGTAGCTCCTCTCCTGTTTCATCCGCCGTCCAGCGGGCGGCGGCTCATGCTTTCATGTGGCACTAGGCCAGAAAGGGCCCCGGGTGTTGCCCCGGGGCCCTTCTCAATTACTCCTCGGTGCTCTCGGCCGTATCGGCCGCGGCATCCTCGGGCGCCGCTTCGGGCTCCGGTGCGGGGCGCTTATCGCCACCGTAGGTCACCGTCACCATCGCGGAGCGCAGGATGCGGTCCGCCATGCGGTAGCCCTTCTGGTACACGTCGTTGACGGTCTCGTCGTACTGCGATGCGTCCTCGACACGACCCACAGCCTGGTGCTCGAGCGGATCGAACGCCTCGCCCTTGGGGTCGATGGGCTCAACGCCCTCGTGCGCAAACACATCGAGCAGCTTGGCATGCACCGCGTCAACGCCATCGACGAACTGCTTAAAATCGTCGGAAAGCTCCTGGCTACGGGCATGGTCGATCGCACGCTCGATATCGTCAACCACCGGCAGCAGCGCGGTGACGAGCTTCTCGGTCGCGCGCTCGCGCTCGGCGATGCGCTCGTTGGCAGTGCGGCGACGGAAGTTCTCCCAGTCGGCCTGCAGACGGGCAGTGCGCTCGGTGGCGTCCTTTGCCTTGTCCTCGGCGGCCTTCTGAGCCTCTGCCGCAGCATCGAGCTCACAGCGCACGTCGGCAAGCTCCTTTTGGGCCTGCTCGAACTTGAGCTTAAAGTCGTTGTCGGCGGCTTCCTCACCGGCGCGGATAGCAGCTTCCACCATCTCGTCCTCGGTCATCGTCGCCTCCTTGTTGGAATCCTCTACCTGGTTCTCGGCAGCCTCGACGGCCTCGGCCTCGTTGACCTCGGTGTCGTCGACGGCCTCTACGGGAATCTTCACGTCCTTCTCCTCAGAGTCAACGGGGGCGGCGCCAGCGGCAGCCGCCTCCGTGCGAGCTTTACGGGCGGACATGATTACTTGTCCTCGTCGTCCACAACCTCGTAGTCGGCGTCGACAACGTCATCGTCGGCAGGCTGGGCACCGGCGGCGCCGTCGGTCTGCTGCTGAGCGTCGGCGTAGACAACCTGGGCCAGCTCGTAGGCCACGGACTGCAGGGACTCGCCAGCGGCCTTGATGGCCTCGACGTCAGAGCCCTCGAGCGCCTTCTTGGCGTCGGCGATAGCGGCCTCGGCCTTGGACTTCACGTCGGCGGAAACCTTGTCGCCCAGCTCGTTGAGGGTCTGCTCGGTGGAGTAGCACAGGCTATCGGTCTGGTTGCGGACCTCGACCTCTTCCTTCTGCTTCTTGTCCTCCTCGGCATGAGCCTCGGCGTCCTTGACCATACGATCGACCTCGTCGTCAGACAGAGCGGTGGAGCCGGAGATAGTGATCTGCTGCTCCTTGCCGGTGCCCTTGTCCTTAGCGGAGACCTTGACGATGCCGTTGGCGTCGATGTCGAAGGTGACCTCGATCTGCGGCACGCCGCGGCGGGCAGCCGGGATACCGGTCAGCTGGAACTTACCGAGCGACTTGTTGTCGCGGGCAAGCTCGCGCTCGCCCTGGAGCACGTTGATCTCGACGCTGGTCTGGTTGTCGGCTGCGGTGGAGTAGACCTCGGTCTTGGAGGTCGGGATCGTGGTGTTGCGGTCGATCATCTTGGTCATGATGCCGCCCATGGTCTCAACGCCCAGCGACAGCGGGGTTACGTCGAGCAGCAGGATGCCCTCGACGTCACCGGTGAGCACGCCGCCCTGGACGGCAGCGCCGTCGGCAACGACCTCATCGGGGTTCACGGACATGTTGGGCTGCTTGCCGGTCATGGTCTTGACCAGATCCTGGACAGCGGGCATACGGGTGGAGCCGCCGACGAGGATGACCTCGGTCAGATCGGAGAGCTTGAGCTTAGCGTCGCGCAGGGCGTTGGTGACAGGCTGCTTGCAGCGCTCGAGCAGGTCGCGGGTGATCTTCTCGAACTCGGCGCGGGTCAGCGTGTAGTTGAGGTGCAGCGGGCCGGACTGGTTCATGGTAATGAACGGCAGGTTAATGGTGGACTGCTGCGCCGCGGAGAGCTCCTTCTTGGCGTTCTCGGCGGCCTCCTTCAGACGCTGCAGGGCCATGGGGTCCTGACGCAGATCGACGCCGTTCTCCTGCTGGAACTTGTCGGCCATCCAGTCGATGACGCGCTGATCCCAGTCGTCGCCGCCCAGGTGGTTGTCGCCCGAGGTGGACAGAACCTCAAACACGCCGTCGGCGAGGTCGAGGATGGAGACGTCGAAGGTGCCGCCACCCAGGTCGAAGACCAGGATGCGCTGGTCGGTGCCCTGCTTGTCCAGGCCATAGGCCAGGGCAGCAGCGGTCGGCTCGTTGACGATACGCTTGACGTTGAGGCCGGCGATCTTACCGGCGTCCTTGGTGGCCTGACGCTGGGCGTCGTTGAAGTAGGCCGGGACGGTGATGACGGCGTCGGTGACGGTCTCGCCCAGATACTTCTCGGCGTCGGCCTTCATCTTTGCGAGCGTCATGGCGCTCACCTGCTCGGCGGTGTAATCCTTGCCCTCGATATCGACGACGGCACGGCCACCCTGGCCCTCCTTGACCTCATACGGCACGGTCTTGATCTCGGAGGTGCACTCGGAGTACTTGCGGCCCATGAAACGCTTGATGGAGAACACGGTGTTCTTGGGGTTGGTGACAGCCTGGTTCTTAGCGGCCTTACCCACGACGCGGTCGCCGTCAGCACGGAAGCCCACAACGGACGGGGTGGTGCGGTCGCCCTCGGCGTTCACGATAATGGTCGGAGAACCGCCCTCGAGGACGGCCATAGCGGAGTTAGTAGTACCAAGGTCGATACCAAGAATCTTACTCATTAGAAATTCCCTCTCTCTTTTGCGTTCGCGCCGCCTCGACGGTCTGTCGCGCGGCGCTTCGGCTTGTCTTTCAGGATGTAGTGTATCCCCTTATGGGCCGGAATATACAAAATCTAAGTCAATTCATATAAGATTTCTTATTGCCGAGAGTTTAGGTTCTCAAATGCGCAGGTAGATGCGCTGATGGAGTTCTCGGCAAGTCTATCGAGATCTATGTAGAGATGGCTGAGATTTGCGTCCGGGGGTGCCTGGGGCTGCCTTATGGAAAACTCGTCCCGTTTTGGACGTGGATTACGGGTCGCAGTTTCCGCCAGCGGGCCCAACCGGAAACTGCAACCCAGTTTTCGGCTAAATAACGGGATGCCCTTTCCGCAAGCGCGCTCAATAGCTCAATAATTCAAGTCACCTTTAGCTAACATTTGCGCAGCTCAACGGCCCCACCTGCGTGTTTTTTAGTAAACCTTGGCATACTCGGCGAACGGTATGAAGATGCCGGCCAGAGGGTATTGCAAACGGTCGCTCCCGTGGTATGTTTTTCCCGAATCAAACCGGCGCGCATCGCCTGTAGCGTCGGTCAACAGAGAGGAAACTACCATGGCTCATCCCGTAATTGATGCCGACGAGTGCATCGCTTGTGGCGTTTGCGTCGACTCCTGCCCCGCTGGCGTTCTGGAGCTCCAGGACGTCGCTACCGTCGCTGACGAGGACTCCTGCGTCGCCTGTGGCGCTTGCCAGGACGCTTGCCCCGCTGGCGCGATCACCGAGATCGTCGAGGAGTAACAACTCCCCACTTGCACACTCAAAAGTACACCGTGCACAAAAAAGGAGGCCTCCGCATCGCCGCGGAGGCCTCCTTTTGCTTATATGGGCAGCTAATTTGGAGGGGAACCCTTGGCAGTTGCGGTGGAATAGTTCCTGTTTTATGGCTTGGATGCCGATTTTAGGAACTATTTCACCGCAGCTTATAGATGTGGCGTCGACTAGGATAGATCGTCCTCGTAGGGCATCAGGTCTGCCAGATAACCCTTCTCCTTGAGCATGGCCTCGATCTCGTCGAGGGTTTGCTCGTCTTCTGCCGCAATGCGATGGAAGTGATAGCCGCTCGTCACCGTTAGTAGTGGAAAGCTCTTGCCGCTCTCGATATCGTGCAGGTAGCGCTCGACATCGCGACGATTGCGAATGTCCAGGTCGGCCGTGATCTTACCGTACACGCGGTGATTGACGATCACGTTGAGCACGGCGCCTCCGGCGTCGACGATACTCGTGAGCTCATCGCCTGCCTGCTCCACGCCGTGGCGAACCTTGACCAAGCGCGTGGGCACAGCGGGGCTGCTGGGGGCCTCCTGCAGCACGTAGCCGCGATTGGTCGCCACGATATCGTGCCCATCGGCACGCAGCAGAGCGATGTCTTGCACGACAATCTGGCGGCTCACGCCAACCTCACGGGCAAGTGCGCTGCCCGAAACGGCCTCCTTGGCTTCCTCGAGCACGCCCATGATGGCACGGCGACGCTCGCGGGCGTCCATTATTTACCGTCCAGCAGACGCAGGTGCTTGAGCGAGAGGTCGAGAATCGGCGCAGAGTGCGTCAGCGCCCCCGAGCTAATAAAGTCAACGCCCAGGTCGGCGAGCGCGCGGATATTGTTGGCGTCCACGTTGCCCGAGCACTCGGTCTTGGCGCGACCGGCGATAAGCTCAATCGCAGCAGCCATGTCGTCGTGGGTCATGTTGTCGAACATGATGATGTCGGCACCGGCCTCCACGGCCTCGCGCACCATGTCCAGGTTCTCGCACTCGATCTCGACCGTCGTGGTAAACGATGCATGGGCGCGCGCCATCTCGATCGCACGCGTCACGCCACCGGCGGCATCAATGTGGTTGTCCTTGAGCATGACGGCCGTCGACAGGTTGTAACGGTGGTTGCTGCCGCCGCCGATCTCGACCGCGGCCTTCTCGAAGACGCGCATGCCCGGCGTGGTCTTGCGTGTGTCGACAAGCACGGTCTTGGTGCCCTCGAGCGCCGCGGCCATCTGGTGCGTATAGGTAGCGATACCGCTCATGCGCTGCAGGTAGTTGAGCGCCACGCGCTCGCCCGAAAGCAGCACGCGCGCATCGCCACGCACCTGCCCCACGTGGTCGCCGGCGTGAACCTCGTCACCGTCGACGACATCAAACAGCACCGAGCTCTGCGAATCCAGCAACTCAAAGGTACGAGCGAACACATCAAGTCCCGCGATGATGCCATCGGCCTTGGCGATAAGCTCCACCGTGGCGGGACGCGCCGTAGGGCACACGCTCTCCGTGCTCACGTCCTCAAACGTAATGTCCTCGCGCAGAGCCTGCAGAATCAGATCATCGACGACGAGCTTCATGGTAATGGGATTCATGGTCTACTCCTCCACGGCCTGCGTGCCGGCGGCACGGGCCAAATCATCGATTGCCAGGGTGTCGGCGCTCAGGGCACGATGACGGCCATCGAGCGCGGGATCGCCCGCCTGCTCCACGGCCAGTGACTCGCCGGTACGCATGTACCACGCGGCGCGGCGACCCCAGACCAGAGACTCGAGCAGGCTGTTTGATGCAAGGCGGTTCTTGCCGTGAACGCCGTTGCAAGCCGTCTCGCCCGCGGCATAGAGCTCGGGCATCGAGGTGCGGCCGTCCTTGTCGACCCACACGCCGCCCATAAAGTAGTGCTGCGTGGGCGTAACGGGGATGGGCTCGTCCAAGATATCGCGGCCGTCCTCCAGGCAGCGTGCGCGGATGTTGGCGAAGTGCCCGGTCACCACGTCGCGCTCGACGGGGGCAAAGCTTAGCCACTCGTGCTCGGTGCCGTCCTGCTTCATCTGCTCGCGAATAGCGGCGGCGACCACATCGCGCGGCTGAAGCTCGTCGGTAAAGCGCTCACCGGCGGCATTGAGCAAAATCGCTCCCTCGCCGCGGCAGCTCTCGCTGATCAGGAAGGTGCGGCCCGGCTGCGGCGAGAACAGACCCGTGGGGTGAATCTGCACGTAGTCCAGGTGCTCCATCTTAATGCCATGCTCCTGAGCAATGTAGCAGGCATCGCCCGTGAGCTGCGGGTAGTTGGTCGAATGGTCGTATACGCCGCCGATACCGCCCGTCGCCCACAGCGTGTGGCGGGCATGGATCTTAAACGGCTCGCCGGCATGCACGCCCTCGACGGCATTTGCCAGCTCGTCGGCGGGGCGAACCGAGTTGTCCTCGTCCACGGGAACGGCGACGACACCGGTGCACACCGTGGCGCCGTCACGCTCGCCCGTCAGGATGTCGGTCATGGCCACGTGCTCCAAAATCTGCACGTTATCCAGCTTGCGAACGGCCTGGAGCAGCTTGGTTGTGATCTCCTTGCCCGTAATGTCGGCATGGAAGGCAATGCGCGGACGGCTGTGTGCGCCCTCGCGGGTAAAGTCGAGGCTGCCGTCGGCCTTGCGCTCAAAATCCACGCCCATGGCCAGCAGGTCGTTGATGACCGAGCGGCTCGAGCGGATCATGATGTCGACGCTCTCGCGGCGGTTCTCGTAGTGGCCGGCGTGCATGGTGTCCTCAAAGAAGGCATCATAGTCCGGGCCCTCGGGCAGTACGCAAATGCCGCCCTGTGCGAGCATCGAATCGCACTCGTCGACAGCGCCCTTGGAGAGCATGATCACGCGCGTGCTCGTCGGCAGATTGAGGGCCGCGTACAGGCCCGCCACGCCACAGCCGGCAATGACGACGTCGCACTCCATGTCGGGGTATTGTTTGGTTTCCACAGGAATCCTCTCCTTTGTAATGTGGCATAAGGGACTGTCCCTCATGTCACATCGTTCTAGCGCGCCGCGTACTCGAGCATGCGGTCGAGCGTGAGTTTGGCCTGGTCGGCAGCCTCGTCCGACACGCCGATCTGCACCTCGCCCTCGCCCGTCTCCAGGCAGCGCACGAGTTTTTCGAGCGTGATGAGATCCATGTTGACGCAGGTGGGCTGCACCGCGGGGAAGTAGAACTTTTTGCCGGTGCCCTCGCAGCGGCGCTCGAGCTCGTAGAGCACGCCGCGGACCGTCACGATGATGAACTCGCTCGCGTCCGACTCCTCGGCATACTTGATGATGCCGGCGGTGGAGCCGATGTAGTCGGCCTCGGCAAGGACATCGGCCTTGCACTCGGGGTGCGCCAGCACGAGCGCGTCGGGATGCGCTTCCTGCGCGTCAACGATCTGCTCGACGGTGATGATGTGATGGCGCGGGCAGTAGCCATTGTTGAGGATGACGTGCTTTTGCGGCACCTGCTCGGCAACAAAGCGGCCCAGGTTTTGATCGGGGATGAACAGGACGTGCTGCTGCGGCAGCTCGGACACGATCTTGACGGCGTTGGAACTGGTGACGCACACGTCGCTCCAGCTCTTGATCTCGACCGTCGAGTTGACGTAGCAGACCACGGCAAGGTCGTCGCCGTACTCGGCGCGCGCCGCATCGACCGTCTCGCGCTTGACCATGTGCGCCATGGGGCAGTCCGCGCCCGGTTCGGGCAGCAGCACGGTCTTGGTGGGGTTGAGCAGCTTGGCGCTCTCGCCCATAAACTCCACGCCGCACAGCACGATAGTCTGCTGCGGCAGGCTCTTGGCGAGCTTTGCCAGGTAGAAGCTATCGCCGACGTAATCGGCAACGGCTTGGACCTCGGGCGCCACATAGTAGTGCGCCAAGATCACCGCGTCACGTTGGGTTTTTAGTTGCTGAATGGCCTCGACGAGCTCTGCGGGCACCAGTGCCGCGCGCTCCGTTGCCGTCGTTGCCGATGCTAGGCCGGCCGCGATATCGCGTGCAAGCTCCGACGCATCCATGTTCGCGCTCTGTGCCATCAAGGCCCCTCTCTTTTGGCGAATCTTGGGGCTTTAGTATGACACCTAGGTTTACAGCTGACAAGACAGCTGTAAACCTAGGTGTAAAGTTGAAATAAAGATTCAATCATGCGGCAGGTCCATTTTCGAACTGGCAAGCTGAGGATAGTCGAAAATGGACCTGCCGCATGATTCGAGCGGCCGTTTTGCCTTGGACCAAGGGGCAGTGGTCAAAAAAGGCCAAATATGAGTACTGTCACTAAATTAGTAGCAGCGATTTTCCAGTCCAGAGCAGCAAAATCGCCTTGTTTGGAGCCCGATCGCGACTCTGAAGGACGAAAATCGATGTACTTTTGGCCGCTGGCACCGATTTTTGAGGCCATTTGGCTGCCACCAAACTGGTAGCAGTACTCATATTTGGCCTTTTTTGACCACCGGGTTTCCGGCAGACCCCAAAAGCGGGTCCGGATCGCTCGATCCGGACCCGCTGGGAGCTGGCGCGCGGTTAAGCGCGGCGCTTCATGGCCCACGCCAGCAGCAGAGCTGCCACACCGGCAGCGAGTACGGCACCAGCCATGACGTACGCGCTGTCGCCGGACTGAGGCAGCGTCTCCTTGCCAGCCTTCCTCTTAGGCTTGGAAGTCGTAGTCGTGGTCGTAGTAGTCGTGGTGGTCTGGCCGGGAGCGGGCTTGGCAGCCTCGGCAACGGTGAAGGTCGTCTCGGCAGTGCCCGTAGCCGAAACCACGCTCAGCTTGTGTTCGCCCACGCCGAGCGTATTCAGGAAGCTCGCCTTGAGCGTCACGATCGTAGAGCCCTCGGTGAGCTCGTAGTTCTCGGCCGCGACCTCCTTATCGTCAACCAGCACCTTCTGGAAGTACCTGATCGGCGCGTTCGAGCGGAAGCTCAGGTTCTTGGCGGTGTCGACCGTAATCGCCTGACCCTTACCGTCGATGATCTCGGGCTTCAGAATCGCGATCTCCTCGGTCTTGCCCTTCTCGCCGCAGACGGTGCACTCCTCATGCCTCTCTCCCTTGGCCTCAACGGTCGCCGGCTTGTCGACAACCCACTTAAAGGTATGCTCGGCCTTGTCGAGGACCTCGCCGCAGCGGCAGATATGCCAGTGGTTCTTGGCGTCGTGTGCCCAGCCGGAGCCGTCGGGCTCGTGCTTGAGCACGCCCTCGACCGTCACGTTCACATCGCCCTCGACGTCCTTGAGCTCATAGGTGCCGTCGTCGGAAAGCTTAACGGCCTTACCATCAACCTTTACGGCGTAGTCCTTGCCCGCAAAGTACGCACTATCGATGCTCATGGTAAGCGTTGCGGAACCGTGCCAGTCGAGCTCGGTTGCCGTCGCGGTGAGCGTATAGCCAACCTGGTTGCTCGGCAGCGTCACGACGAGCTTGCGACCGGTAGCCACGGTGACCTCGGTGACAGAAGACGCGTCGTAGTTGGCCTTGGCCTGATAGCGCACCTCGTACACGCCGGCGGCGAGATCCTTAAGCTCGGTCACGCCCTCGCCCACGGCCTGGTACTCGGCAGCGCCCTTGGCGCGCCACTCCATGGTGGCGTCGACGCCCGTGATCTTGCCGTCCTTCTTGCCGCTCACGGTCTCGGCGGTGGCCTGGACCACCGGCGCGTACTGCGCGGCGTTCTTGATGGAGAACTCGCAGGTCAAGCCATCGGCGGGCAACACGTAGTTGCCAGCAGCCTTGCCCGTCAGCTCGGCGAGGGTCGCCTTATAAGAGGTGCCGACCTCGGTCTGGGAGCCCTCGACGGTCGCGCCGAGGTCATCATTGCCGACAACATTGCCGAGCGTGGCCACAGGGCAGTGCTCCTTGCCGTCATAGGTGAACTCGATGGTGCCCCACGTCACAGTGAGCAGACGCTGGTTGATGGTGAACATGCCGTCGACGAACGTGATGCTGTAGTTGGGGTTTGCACCCTCGGGCTGCGTCAGCTGCAGAGCATAGCCGCCCTCGCGCACGTTGTCGTCATCTTCGCGCTCGATCTCAATACCCTGAAGGCTCTCGCCCTCGACAAGATCGCCGGATGTGATCGTCCACGTAAACACGGGGTCGGCCTCGCCGTACGTCTTGGAGGAGGCATCGGCCGCAACCGTGATCGCACGTGGCTTGACCTCGAGCGTAACCTCACCCTCGGCGGTCGCACCGTCAATCGTCACCTTGTAAGCAACGGTCAGCGTGCCAACGTCCTTGATCTTGGGGGCCTCGGGGGACCAGTTCTTGCCGTCGGTGCTGTACTGAGCCGTTGCGCCCTCGGGCAGGCTCGTCGCATCGACCGCGTGATACGCACCGTCGTACTCATCGGAATAGCCAACAATAGCGGCAGCCGGAATCTCGACTGCAGGCAACGCATGCCCACAGACCGTGCACTGCTGATGCTTGGAGCCAGCCTCGGTTGCCGTGGGCGCCTTGTCGACGACCCACTCAAAGGCGTGCACAGTCTCATCGATCTTCTCGCCGCAGGTGCACTGATGCCAGTGCGTATTGTCGTCGGAGAGCCACTTATCGTTCACGGCCTCGTGCTTGCGCACGCCCTCGACCGTGATGGCGGTATTCTCCTCGACATTGCTCAGGACGAACCTTCCGCCCTCGTTCTTCTCGAGAAGCACGCCGTTTGCCTTGACGGCAAAGTCGTCGCCCGCGTAGTAGCCATCGGAGATTTTTACCGAGAACTCCACGCTTTCGTGCCACTGCAGCCTGTTCGGGCTATGCCACACTATCGAGTACTCGTCATTTTTCTCGGAAAGACTGACGTTCAGGTACTTGCCCTTGCCGATATGCACTTCCACAGGCGTGGACGGCATGTAATTATCGGTCTCGGCATACCAAACCTGGTAGTCGCCAGCGGCAAGATTCTCAATCTTACCGTCTTCGGAAACCATGGTCTCGCCATCGGCGTCCCCGGCTTCGGTGCGGAACAGGCGGTAGGCGACGCCGCCGTGCGCGCCTTCAATCTTGCCGTCGCGCTTGCCACGGACGGTTTCGGCGGTAGCCTTCAGGCCCTGGGGCTTCTCCTGCTCGGCCTTATAAATCGTGTAGGTATATTCAAGGTTTTCGGTAGGAAGGGCATAGTTCTTGATGACCTCGGGGTCACCGACGAGGCCCGTCACCTTTGCCGGATAGCTACCGGCATCGATGCCCGTCGCGTTCTCGACCTCATAGGAAACCTTACCCTCGTCACCCTCGGCAACATTGCTGACCGTGACCTTGGGGCCCTGAGGCTTGCCGTTATAGGTATACGTTCCGACCGTCCAGCCAACACCAATCTGGCGCTTGGTGATCTCGAACGTGCCGGTCTGGAGCGTCGGAGCATAGTTCGCCCGCTGGATCTTGTCCCACTTGTCGCCGACCTTGCTCTCCTCGATCGTCAGCGTATAGGTGCCCACGTTCTCGCCGGCTTCACGGTGAATCTTGAACCAGGAGAGCGGGTGGCCCTGAACAATCGAGCCCTTGACGGCTTCGAGTTCAAAGTTCGGATCGGCCTCGCCGTACGTCTTCGAAGCGTCCTTGGGCTTCACCGTCACCGGACGGGGATCGACCTTAAGCTCGACCTCGCCCTTGCAGATGTCCCCAGACGTAAGGGTCGCCTCAAACTCGACGGTCTTGGTACCGGCATCGCAGATGAGCGGAGACTCGTCACTCCACTTCTTCTCGCCCTTCTCGCGATACTTAATAGATGCAACAGTCTCGGTATCAACCGTCACGCTGTGCCACTCGCCATCGTAGGTGCCCGAGTAGCCCTTGATGCCGAAGGCGGGGATCTCGACAGACTCGCGCTCGTAGCCGCACGTCTTGCAGCGCTCATGCTTGGAACCGGGCTTATCAGCCGTAGCGGCCTGGTCGACGACCCACTCAAAGTCATGCTTTGCGCGGGCAACGTCCTCCTTGCCACAGGTGCAGGTGTTCCAGTGTTCGGTGTCGTCGTGCTTCCAACCGCTGCCGTCGGCCTTCTTAGGGCCGTCCTTGACCTCAACCGTCAGGGCCTCGGAGGCGTTATGGTTACGGTCGGCCTTAAGGCGAACGCTGTATTTGCCAGCGGCGAGACCCTTAACCGACGTCTCGCCTTCGGCAATCCGCTGATAGTCGCTGGTAACCTCGGCTTTCCACTCGTAGGTGTTATCAATCCCGTCGATGCTGCCATCCGCCAAGGCATGCCCGGTCGCGGCCGTCGTCTTGACGTCCTTTGGAGCGGCCTGATCGGCGGGGGCGATCTTAATCTTAAGCTCGCCCTCCACCGGCACGTAGTCGGGTGCGGTAATACGGTACTTAATTATCTCGGCACACACGTTGTCATAGACATCGCGCGTGACATTGGTATAGGAGGAGATTCGGTCTTCGTACAGCAAGCCACCATCGACGCTATATTCGATCTGCATGCCCTCGGGGGCGTTGTCGACCGTCACCGACGGCGCGTGAGCCTTGCCATCATAGGTGCCGTCAAAGCCCTTGGCCTGAACATTCTCGAACTGCGTGCCGTAGATACTCCAGTAGAAAAATTTGCAGGAGTAAATTGACTCGTAGGATGCGAAGTTTCCCAGGCCCCAGAGCTGGCTCCGGTACGCACCTGGATCTTTCTCCGAAACCGATTCGCCCCAAGCGAGGCGTTCGAAATCGACGCCTTCTTTAAGCTCAATCCATTCGTCGCCAAGCTTATACGTCACCTTAATGCGAGGCGTTATCTCCTCACCCGTCCACTTATAAGACGGAACGTCGTTGAGCACGTCACCGTTGCTGAACCTGACGTTATCCTTCAGCTTGTCGTAGCCAATGATTTCGATCTTGCAAAGATCCTTGCGGTTGGAGTCCTTCTCCGCAAGCGAGGCAGGGTTGATCTTGAACACGCGCTCGAGCGTAACATCGTTCTGCCCCTCGACGGCAACCGTCGCCACCACGCGATAGATGCCCGCATCGCACGGCTGCGACCCTTCCATCTCGATGCCCACGGTGTCATTCTCATCAGCGCAACGGTAAAAGCGTGCGCTCACAATCTTTACCTTGCCCTGGGCCACAGCGTTGTCCTTTTGAGACGGCTTAGTCGTAGCAAGCACGGCGTCGCGCTGTTTGCCGTTGTAGGTAAAGCTCAGGTCGCCTCTCTTGGACGACATCAGCGAGATCGTCTCGCCGTCCCTGGAGTAGACACAGTGTGAGGCCTCATACTGTCCGTTGCACGTAGCCGCGATGCTGTACCCATCCTTGTTGGCGGAATAGGTCCACTCGCGCTCGTGCTTGCGATGGATGACCTTGACCTCGCCACCGGCAACGTCGTATGCAAGGTCGGCGTTGGCAAGCTTGAGCCTGCTCGCGAAATCCTCCTGCGAAAGATCGCTCGTGCCAAGGTTCACATAATCATAGTAGTAGTACTGCTTATTGGACTCGGGATCGAACTTGGTATCGTCGACAGACAGGACGGCTTCGCCCGTGAAAGACTTATCGACGTGAATCTTGCCATTGCCACTGACATCGGATGCGTCGACGCCCTTCGCCTTGGCCGTAGTGACCTTCGTGTTGCCGGCGAGCGTCACAGAACCAAGGGCATAAATTGCGCAGCGCTTCTCGTCCTGACCGCTTATGTCGCGACCGTTGAAATAATCAGAGGGGAACACGAACGAATCGTCGATAACCGTACCGTTTATGGTGCACGACGCATCCTTTGCCACCGCAATGGCACTCGTCATGTGCATCTGATATTGAATATCCCACACCTTGAACATATAAGAGCAGGGTCCATTCCATGACGCGTTATTTGTTGAACGAATGCTGCAGTTATTCAGAGCAACTATGGCATTTTTGACGCCAATATTGCCCGCATGCACATGACCGCTCTCAACCTTCATCTCGTCGCATGCAATCATTCCTTGACTGTTGTTTTCGAACGTACAGCCGTTCAACGTAACTTTTGGAGTCTTCGACCGCCCGACCACGCTCAAGGCGCCGACGCAGTCATCACTATTATTTTTAAACGTGCAGTTGACAAACGTTGCATCCACCGCGACCTGGCTGCCTCTGATAGTCACAGGCGCCGGCGAGGCTTCGTAAATTTCATTACCCTGGTCAACCTTGAATGCGTTGTTCTTGCAGCATTTCCAACCGCTGACATTCACGTTCGTGAAGCTGGCCGTCTCCCCCGCACCCATAGTTCCATAGAGCGTGATTGCCCGAACGGTATCTTTGTTATCGGTCCTTGAAACAAGCTTGAGGTTTTTCACGGAAAGGTTGAGGCTCTTGCCCGTATTCGGCTTATCGACACCTCCACGCGCTTCGTAATCGTTGCTATCGCTCAAAAACGTTTTTCCATCGCAGCGGACCTCGGTCGAGGCGCCCGAATCACCGATGAGCTCGACATAACCGCCCTTAAGCACAAAGAGGGGGTGCTGCGAATACGTAAGGTCGCGCTTGACGGTCAGCGGACCGCCCAGAGACGAGCTGTCGGTGAAATATAGGCGGGTCGGATTCTCCTTGGTGCCACCCTCGACCTCATAGTGGTCGATATCAACCGTGCCGGCAAACCGATAGTCTTTGCCGCCGGAAAGTTGGATTACATCACTTTCGCCATACGAAAGCTCGCTTTTCAGGTGCTTCGGTTTGATCGCGGCGGACGGATACGCCTCCGCTACCGTAGGCGTGGCGAGCGTCGTAACCGCACCCCCAAGCGCCAGCGCTGCAGTCAGCACGCAAGCAGCAAGTCTGCGCATCCCCATCTTCTTCTCCCTCATCACAGCTCCCCTTACCCCTATGCTTTCGCAATGCTCGTTATCGCCTGGCGCCGGCGGCCGGCATGATTCCCCGTCCGACCGCCGGCATCGATTGACGTGTGTATCCATGGAGTATTGTGCGGTCGTCAAAACTGACGCCCTGCCGCTTGGCGCGAGTTGCACGCCTTGGGGCGCAAATGGGACACGCCTCCGCGGGCGGCGCGCACCCAATGTGGCAAAATCGAACTACTAAGGGGGCTCGAATGCTCAAGATTATCGCCTGCGACGACGACGTCGCTTTTCTAGATAGACTGCACCGGATGATCGACCGCTGGTCGACCGAGACGGGCACGGCAGTCGACGTTGCGCTCGTCACGCGCGGCGAGGACCTGCTGGCCCGCCATGTCGCATCGCGTGCCGACATCATTCTGCTCGACATGATCATGCCGCTCGTCAACGGCATGGACACCGCACGGGAGTTGCGCCAATCCGACACCGCCGTGCGTCTGGTGTTTCTCACCTCGTCGCCCGAGTTCGCGCTGGAGTCCTATGAGGTCCGCGCCTTCGACTACCTGCTCAAGCCCGTAACGTACGAACGCCTGGCGCAACTGCTCGACGAGCTTTCGAGCATGCGACCCGCCGTGACCGACGAGCTCGTAACCAAAACGTCCTTTGGCTACCATGCCCTGCGCCTGTCCGATATCGAATATGCCGAGGCCCGCAACAAGCACGTGGTATTCCACCTACGCGACGGACGCGACATCGAGGCGCTCGAGCCGTTCCGCAACATCGAGGACCAGCTGGCCAAAAACGCAATCTTCTTTAAATGTCACCGTAGCTACCAGGTCAACCTACGCAATATCGACCACTTCAACCGCACGGATATCGTCATGCGCTCGGGCGCTTGCATCCCGCTGGCGCGCAGCTGCAAGCAGGGTTTCCAGGATGCCTACTTTGCGGCGCGGTTCGCGAGCGGGAGGCGCTGATGCTCCCCACGGTCGAGATGATACTTTGGGCAATTCACCACGCAACGACCCTGCTTTTTGGCGTTTTTGCCTCGGCGGCGCTCTGCGGTATCGAGATCAACCGGCGTCATGCGCTTGAGCTCGTGATGGTCAGCGCCGTAACCGGATGCACATTCGGCCTCGCCAATGCCGTCGGCGGCGAGCTTTTCGCCCGTCAGGTATATCCGCTCGTCGTGCATCTGCCGCTCGTCATCTATCTGTGCGCGCGCTATCGCCTGAGCCCGCTGCTCGTTATGCTGGGCGTCACCAGTGCCTATCTGAGCTGCCAGTTCAGCAACTGGATGGGCATCGCCGCGCTCGCCGCCACTGACTCGCAAATCGCGTACTACGTGGCACGCATTATCACCACGGCCGTCGTCTTTGCGATCCTGCTGCATTGGGCAAGCGACATCGGTCCGCGCCTGGCGATTAAAAGCCCCACCGAGCTCGAGATTCTGCTCATCCTGCCGCTCGTCTATTACATCTTTGACTACGCCACCAACGTTTACACCACGCTCTTCCACTCGGGCTCCGTGGTGACGGTTGAGTTTTTGGCGTTTGCGCTTTGCGCGTTCTACCTTATGTTTCTTGCTGTGTATCTGCGCGAATACGAGGCAAAGGAAACCGCCGAGCGCGAGCGCTGGATGCTCGCAACCCGCGACAACGCAGCCATCAAAGAGCTCGAGGCTTGGCGTCAATCTGGACGTGAGCTTTCGGCTCTCCGCCATGACATGCGGCACTTCCTGCGCGGCCTTGCGGCTTTGATCGAGGAGGGCCACATCGACAAGGCGCTCGAGCGCATCGACGAACTCTGCGAGACGAACGACCGCACCGCTGTGCGCCGCTACTGCGCCAACGACACGGTCAATATCGTGCTTTCGTCATTTAGCTCCGATATCAACCGAAACGGCATCACCGCCGATTTGCGCGCCGCCGTGCCCGAGAGCGTCCATGTAGCCGACGTCGATCTGTTTAGCGTGCTCTCAAATGCCCTGGACAACGCCATCGTCGCCGCAAGCGCCGCTCCCCAGGGCAAGCGATTTGTCGATCTGGACCTGCGTTGCGAGGACGGTCAACTGCTCCTTTTGGTCTCTAATACGTTTGGACGCCCGCCGCGCATGGTCGACGGCATGCCCGTAGCCGGGCACACCGGACACGGCTTTGGAACCAAAAGCATTAAGCTTGCCGTCGAACGTATGAACGGCAACTGCCAGTTTCGCATCAACGGCGACCGGTTTGAGCTGCGCGCCGTGATGTAAGGGCGCGACAAGTCGGCGCCGCGCTCGACCCGTCAGGGCCGCCTTACCGGCTCCGGTCCGCTACAGCGGCGCGGCTGCCGGGGTCAGCTGCTTGATGTATGCCCACATGCGCTGCTTGGCGGCTTTGTCAGTGAGCGCCGCCTCAAAACCGTCGAGCGCGAGCACGCGACGACCCTGCACATGGGCGACCAAGCCGGGCTTGAGCATGGCGGTATCGAAGTCGTCGATTGCCACGAGCATATCGGCATAGGTCTCGCGCATGGTATCGGCCGCGCGATCGTCCAACAGCAGGACCGCCTCGGGGTCCAAGGCCTCGAGCGCCTCGCGGAACAGCTCACACGGCAGGCCCTCGCCTATCGCGACCGCCCCATCGCCCGCGCCGGCAACACTTGCCAGCACGCAGAAATCCTCGGGCGCGTAGCCGAT
>UQTD01000043.1 GCA_900543845.1 uncultured Collinsella sp. | reverse complement strand
GGACAGGCCGGCCCCGACAGAGGGGAGGCGCCGCGCGCTCGGGCGGCGCGCCAGGGAGATAGTGGACGAGATAGTCGAGAGGCGCGGCCTCAAGAAGGAGTAACATCGGGGCTTGCAGCGACGGACCTCAGGACACTCTTACACCACGTCTGCGCGCGCCACCAGGTGGGTACCCTAGCGACGTGCAAAATTGCGAGTATTCAGCAGGGTCGGACTTCCAACACCCACAAGTTGATTCAAGTAAGAAGCAGAATCGCTATAGAACGGCAACGTTTGGCAACATTTGAGGAAGAACTCATCGGTTTAACGCTCTAAGATGACTCTTGAACTACATTATTTGGCCTGAAATAGATTAACAGACCTCCTATAGTTGCAGAATACTCCAATTTTTGCACGGCGCAGGGGCACCCACCCCGGCATCGCTAATCAAAACCGCTTAGTCCGGGATCTCGTCCGCTTTTCCTCATCATTTTGTACGACGAATTACCTGAACGTTATTGACATATGAACATGCGCTCATACAATCGAAAGTAAGTTATATGAGCGCATGTTCATATGAAAGGATATTGCAATGAGTGACCACGCTGGTGAAACAAAGACTGACATCGAGGCCACCGAGCCCGTGATCCCCACCACCTGCTCGCCCGAGGACCTTCCCGACGAGGAGTTGCTGTACGACTTGGCCGACCTGTTCAAGGTCTTCAGCGACACCACGCGCATCAAGATTCTCTATGCCCTCATGGGCCGCGAGCTCTGCGTGGCCGACATCGCCGGGGCGACCGCAACCTCGCAGTCGGCAGTATCGCACCAGCTGCGCACGCTTAAGCAGTCGCACCTGGTCAAGTTCCGCCGCGACGGCCGCAACATCCTCTACTCGCTTGCCGACGATCATGTCTACACCATGCTCAACCAGGGCATGAGCCATATCTGCGAATAGCAACCAACCACGGTACCAGCGCGGCCTGCACCCAGGTCGCAAACACAGGGAAAGGAACCCACCATGAAAAAGCAGTTTAAACTCGACGAGATCGACTGCGCCAACTGTGCGCGCGAGCTTCAGGACGAGCTGGCCAAACTCGAGGGCGTCAAATCCGTGTCCGTCAACTTTATGACCCAGAAATTGACGCTCGAGGCCGACGACGCCGAGTTCGAGGAGGTCCTCGACCGTGTCGTGGAGTTCACCGCCGACGCCGAGCCGGACTGCGAGATCATTCTCTAGCCTGCGCATACGCTGACCCGCAAGGCCGCGCTTACCGCGGCCTTTGCTCGCGAAATTATATGAGCGAGTGTTCATACATTCAAATGGGAGGATACGAGTCATGGTCACCGCCGACCCCAAAAAGAAAAAGAAGAAGCGCAAGAAAAAAGAGTCACTCGAGCATAAGCGCAACCGCATCCTGGTAGCGCTGGGCATTTTTGCCGTGGTGTACGCCCTCGATGAGCTTGGCACCCTCGCCGCCGCATTCGGCACCCCAGGCGACATCTACGCCAGCTTTGTGCTGTTCCTCGTGCCGTTTTTGATTGCCGGCTACGACGTACTGCAAAAGGCATTCAGTAACATCCGCCGCGGCAAGGCCTTCGACGAGAGCTTCCTTATGGCAGTCGCAACCATCGGCGCGTTTACCATGGTGCTCTTCCCCGATACCGACCCGCACATGGCCGAAGGCGCCGCCGTCATGCTGTTCTACCAGGTCGGCGAGCTGTTCCAGGCATATGCCGTGGGCAAAAGCCGCAAGTCAATCAGCGCCATGATGGACATCGCGCCCGACTACGCTAACGTCGAGCAAGCCGACGGCACACTCGAACAGGTCTTTCCCGATGACATCGCCGTCGGCACCGTGATCGTGGTCAAGCCCGGCGAGCGCGTGCCTATCGACGGCGTCATCGTCGAGGGCGAAACCCAGCTCGACACCGCCGCGCTCACGGGCGAGTCAGTCCCCCGCCCCGCCAAGTCCGGCGACGATATCATCAGCGGCTGCATCAACATGACGGGCCTCATCCACGTGCGCACCACCAAGCCCTTTGGCGAGTCCACCGTCGCGCGCGTCCTGGAGCTCGTGGAGAATGCCAGCGAAAAGAAGGCACGCACCGAGAACTTCATCACACGCTTCGCCCGCGTCTACACCCCCGCCGTCACCGGCGCGGCCGCGGTGCTCGCCCTTGGCGGCGGCCTGGTCACCGGTGCCTGGTCCGACTGGATTCTGCGCGGCCTGACCTTCCTGGTCGTCAGCTGCCCGTGCGCGCTCGTGATCAGCGTGCCGCTGAGCTTCTTTGGCGGCATCGGCGGCGCCTCCAAACTGGGCGTTCTCATCAAGGGTTCTAACTACCTCGAGACGCTCGCCGACGTGGACACCGTCGTCTTTGACAAGACAGGCACCCTCACCAACGGCACTTTCTCGGTGGTCGCGGTGCACCCCGAGGCTGGCTATACCGAGCAGTCGTTGCTTGAGGTCGCAGCCCTTGCGGAGTCGTTCTCCGATCACCCCATCGCGCAGTCGGTAAGCACCGCCTACCAGGGCGAGGTCGACCCCAAACGCGTGAGCGACTCCGCCAACGACGCGGGCCACGGCGTGACGGCAACCATCGACGGCAAGCACGTCGTCGTTGGCAACGCAAAGATGCTCGCCGCGGCCGGAGTCGAAGCGCCCGATTGCGAGGTCGTTGGAACGATTCTGCATGTGCTCGTTGACGGCGTGTACGCCGGCCACATCGTGATTGCAGACACCGTTAAGGCCGATGCCGAGCAGACGATCCGCGACCTGCACGCCGCCGGCGTCAAGCGCACCGTTATGCTCACGGGCGACCGCGAGGAAGTGGCTGCTGCGGTGGCCAAGCAGCTCGGCCTCGACGAGTTCCATGCGCAGCTGCTGCCGGGCGACAAGGTCGAGCGTGTTGAAGCGCTGCTCGCGGCCGAAAGCGGTAAGGGCAAGCTCGCCTTTGTCGGCGACGGCATCAACGATGCGCCTGTGCTTACGCGCGCCGATGTGGGCATTGCCATGGGCGCCATGGGCTCCGACGCTGCGATTGAGGCGGCGGATGTCGTGCTGATGGATGACAAGCCGTCCAACATTTCCCGCGCGATCCGCGTGGCGCGCAAGACTATGTCGATTGTCTGGCAGAATATCATCTTCGCGCTGGGTATTAAGCTGCTGATTTTGGTGCTTGCGGCGCTCGGCATCGCCAACATGTGGCTTGCGGTCTTTGGCGACGTAGGCGTGGCAATCATCGCCATCCTGAACGCCATGCGCGCGATGGGTGTCAAGAACCTGTAGCGTTCGTGGGCTGTCCGGCCGGGACCGGGCTTGGTTTTGAAAACGTCCTCGACCAATGAAGTGCCCCCGTTCTGCTCCTTCGGAGCTACGAACGGGGGCACTTCTGGTCTGCGGAATGTTTTCAAAACCAAGCCCGGTCCCGGCCTGCGGTAACGTTGCTGGCGGTTCTTGGGCATCGCTTGCTGGCGGGGTTCCTTGTCTGAGTTGGACTTAGTTGGTGGGGCCACTGATCCCGGTCGCTGTCCCGCGCCTTTGGCGCGGGAGGCGCGCCTCTTTGGGAACGAAGAGATAGCTCAGCTGTGATAGCGTCGCGCACCGAATGCTCCACTTTGGACTGCGTCGGACTCGTTGTTGTTCGAATCCCCTATCCCCCTTTCGCTGGTTCGCGCTTTGCGCGAACTCCGCGCTCCTGGGGGTCAATTAGGCTTCCGTTGTTGCGCCGGCCGCATCTTCCCGTCCCAACATCGCCCTCAGCTTCTCGAAGCTCTCCTCACTCAGGCAGTGCTCCATGTGGCAACCCTCTTGCGACGCGACATCCGCCGAAACACCGGCTTCCTCGAGCAACCGCACGAAAAAGCAGTGGCGCTCCCACATTTGGCGAGCGACCTCCAGACCACGTTCCGTCAGATGAACGTCGCGCTTGCCCATTTCGACATAGCCGCTGTTTTCCAGCGTCGCCATGGCTTTAGAGACGCTCGCCTTGGTCACACCCAGGTATTCGGCGACGTCGATTGAGCGCACCGTGCCTTGGCGCTCCGAGAGCACATAAATAGATTCGAGATAGTCTTCTCCAGATTCACGTAGGGCCATGGGCCGCCTTTCGCGATGATCGTTAGTTAGCCTTTGGATACTTTCCTTGGCTTACTTTACCGCAAAAGTTACCCATGTCTTACTACGTTGTTTAAAAAGTTAACCGTGTTTCACAAAATGCGCGGGGCAAGCAGGGCGACACCGTACGCAACGTACAAGGAGTGTCCCCAGCTGCCGGCACAAAAGGAACGTCCCCAAGTGCCGAGCCGCAGCTATAGCAGCCCAAAGTGCTTCGCGGCGTTGTAGATCCCGTCGTCGTCCACGGCGGACGTCACGTAGGTCGCCGCGGCCTTCACGGTATCCTGCGCATTACCCATGGCCACGCTTGTGCCCACGGCGGAAAACATCGACAGGTCGTTCTCGCCGTCGCCAAAGGCGATCGCCTCGCTCGCGTCGATACCCAGCCGCTCCAGCGTCGCCGCTACGCCCAAGTCCTTGCCGCCGTTGGCCGGAATAATGTCGCAGAACAGATCGCACCAGCGCGTGGTGAGCGAATGCGACACGGCGTCGGTCACGATATGCTCGTCGGCCGGATCCACAAAGGCGCAGAACTGGTAGACCGGCGCATCGAAGGCATGCTCAAACGGCTCCTCGTGGTAGACGATTCCCGCGTTGCTGCCGGCCGTCACCACGCGCTCGGACAGGCGGTTCACAAACGAGTTCTCGCCCTGCATGCACAGCGAGTCATAGCGCCCCTGCGCCACCTGGCCCACAATCACCGCGACGTCGTCCGGATCAATCGGACAGCTGCGATAAACCCCCTCGGCATCAAAGCAGTGCTGGCCCGAGAGCGTAATGTACGCATCCCAGCCCAAGTCGAACAGCCAGTCCGGCATCTGGTAGGTCGGGCGACCCGTGGCGATCACGCACGCAATCCCCTGCTCGTGAAAGCTGTCGAGCACCTGC
This sequence comes from uncultured Collinsella sp., assembly GCA_900543845.1. Lineage (GTDB taxonomy): Bacteria > Actinomycetota > Coriobacteriia > Coriobacteriales > Coriobacteriaceae > Collinsella. The sequence continues at coordinate 12,499 of UQTD01000043.1, read as the reverse complement.
TGCGCCGACGCCGGAATCCGGTGGGTCTTAAAGCTCAGTAGCGTGCCGTCGATATCGAAAAATGCGGCCTTGATCATCCTCGTCTACTCCTCGCCCTCGAGCTTTTCGCTCGCCTCGAGCCACGCCATCTCCAGCTCGTCCATGGCGGCATGGGCCTCGTCGATCTTTGCCTGCTGCTCGCCGAGCGCCGTGTAGTTGGTGGGATCGACCTGGGCCATGGCAGCCTCGGCCTCCTCCACGCGAGCGCGCTGTGTCTCCATCTTGCGCTCAAGCGAGCTCACCTCGCGGCGGAGCTTCTGGCGCTCGGCGTTGGAAAGACCGTTGGGCTGCCCGCTCGTCTTGGGTTTTTCGGCCGCAACCGCTGCGGCGCCGGTGTCGAACGTGCCGGTCTTGGCGTTCGGCGCGCCCACGGGCTCGCCCTCGGCGGTGGCGTTGCACAGGCGCAGGTATTGGTCGACGCCGCCGGGCATATGCGTCAGATGGCCATCGAGCAGCGCCCACTGCTGGTCGGTCACGCGCTCCATGAGGAAACGGTCGTGCGTCACCAGGATCAGCGTGCCCGGCCAGCCGTCGAGCAGGTCCTCGACAATCGCGAGCATGTCGGTATCCAGATCGTTGCCCGGCTCGTCCAGGATAAGCACGTTGGGCTCGTCCAGGATCGTCAGCAGCAGCGACAGGCGACGGCGCTGGCCGCCCGAAAGGTCGCCGATACGACTCCAGAGCTGTTGCGTCGTAAAGCCCAGACGCTCGCAAAGCTTCTCGGGCGAGGTCTCCTTGCCGTCGATGACGTAGTACTTCTTATAGTTGCTGAGCACCTCGCGGATCGTGTCGCCCATGTAAGGCTCGAGCTCCTCGAGCTGCTGCGACAGCACGCCAAAACGCACCGTCTGGCCGATCTTCACGCGGCCGCGCAGGGGCGCGATCTTGCCCTGAATCACGTCGAGCAGCGTGGACTTACCGGCGCCGTTCTCGCCCAAAAGACCATAGCGGTCGCCCGCGCCGATAAGCCATGTCACGTCGGAGAGCACCTGCTTGGGCGCGCCATCGGTATCCGCATAGCCGGCATCCACGTCGATCACGTCGATGACCTGCTTGCCCAGGCGGCTCACGGCCAGGCGCTTGAGCTCCAGCTCGTCACGCACGGGCGGCACGTCGGCGATCAGCTCGCGAGCGGCATCCACGCGAAACTTGGGCTTGGTGGAGCGGGCTTGGGCGCCGCGGCTCAGCCACGCGAGCTCCTTGCGTGCCATGTTGCGACGACGCTCCTCGGTGACGGCGGCCATGCGGTCGCGCTCCACGCGCTGCAGGATGTATGCCGAGTAGCCACCCTCGAAGGGATCGACCTGGCCGTCATGGACCTCCCACATGCTGGTGCAGACCTCGTCCAAGAACCAGCGATCGTGCGTGACCACGAGCATGGCGCCCTGACCGCGCTGCCAGCGGGCCTTTAAGTGACGCGCGAGCCAGTTGATGGTGCGCATGTCCAGGTGGTTGGTGGGCTCGTCGAGCATGAGCACGTCGTAGTCGCCGATCAGCAGGCGCGCGAGGTCCACGCGGCGGCGCTGACCGCCCGAAAGCTCGCCCACCGTGCCCTCCCAGGGCACATCGCTAATGAGGCCGGCGAGGATCTGGCGCGTGCGGGGGCTCGACGCCCACTCGTACTCGGGCGTGTCGCCGACGACGGCATGGTGCACGGTGTCGGTGTCGACAAGCTGGTCCTTTTGGCCGAGCAGACCGATCGTGGTGCCGCGGCGATGCGTCACGCGGCCATCGTCGGGCTCCAGCGTGCCGGCGAGCACGCTCAGCAGCGTCGACTTGCCGTCGCCGTTTTTACCGACGATGCCAATACGGTCGCCCTCGCCCACGCCGAGCGTTACGCTATCGAAAATATGCTTGGTGGGAAACTCTAGGCTGACGGAATCGCATCCCAAAAGAATCGCCATATGCCCTGCTCCTTCGTAGAAATTCAACGTTGTCCATGATAGCAGCGAGCCCCACCCCAAACCACCACGAAGGTGCCTGTCCCCTTTGTGGTGGTCGTTTCGGTCGCAGAGCAAAAAGGCGGGCCATCTCCCGCAAGAGATGACCCGCCCCTCCAATCAGTCCCGTGGCGACCGTGGCCACCGCGGGCCTCAAGCATGTCCCGGACTAGGAGAACATGCCGGTGAGGTAATCATTCAGCCGCTCATCCTTGGGCCGCTGGAAAATCTCGTCGGTCTCGTCGTACTCGACCATATCGCCCATGTAGAAGAACGCCGTGCGGTTGGACACACGCGACGCCTGCTCCATGTTGTGCGTCACGATGACGATGGCGCGCTCTGCCACAAGCGACGACATAAGGTCCTCGATCGCCAGCGTCGAGATGGGGTCAAGCGCCGAGCAGGGCTCGTCGAACAGAATCACGTCGGGGTTGAGCGCCAGCGTGCGTGCAATGCACAGGCGCTGCTGCTGACCGCCCGAAAGCGCATAGGCACTCTTGTCGAGCTTGTCCTTGACCTCGTCCCACAGCGCCGCGCCGCGCAGGCTCTCCTCGACCATGCGGTCGAGCTCGTCACGGTCGGTGATGCCGTGGCGCTTAGGCGCAAACGTGATGTTGTCGCGAATGGACTTGCGGAAAGGGTTGGGCTGCTGGAACACCATGCCAATGGAGCGACGCAGCTCATAGGTGTTCTCGGCCTTGGTGTTCACGTTGCGCCCGCGGTAGTTGATCTCGCCCTCCACGCGGCAGCCGCGAATCTCGCGATTCATCAGGTTGAGGCTACGCAAGAAGGTCGACTTGCCGCAGCCCGAAGGCCCGATGAGCGCCGTGATCTCGCCCTTGTGAAAGTCGAGCGACGTATCGTGCAGCGCATGGTGGTCGCCATAGTACACGTTGACGTCCTTGGTGGAGAGCACGACCTCGTCGCTCACGGCCTTGCCGCTTACGCGCACGCGCTTCTCGCTCTCCCCCACGCTCGACAGAAAATCCTGAGTCTCGGACGATGTCGCTTCGGTTGCGGGCGTTGCATTCATCTCGCTCATTCGGCCGTCATCTTCCTTGCCAGTTGCTTGCCCACGATACGGGCGACTACGTTAAACAGCAGCACGCAGATCATCAGCAGTGCGGCGGTGCCCCAGACGATCTGCTGTGCCTCGGGGCTGCCCTCGCCATAGGTCTTGTAGATGTGCACGGCGAGCGACTCACCGGGGCGGAACACGTTCCAGGCGCAAGTGGGGCTCGACAGGTTAAAGCTCAAGAAGTTGAGGCGAACCGGCGAGCTCATGCCCGAGGTAAAGAGCAGCGCCGCGGCCTCGCCAAACACGCGGCCGGCCGAAAGCACGATGCCGGTCACGATGGCGGGCATGGCCTCGGGAATCAAAATGTGCAGCGTGGCCTCCCAGCGAGTGAGGCCCATGGCCAGGCATGCATCGCGCTGGGCCTGCGGCACGTCCTCGAGCGCCTGCTGAATCACGCGCACCAGGATGGGGATGTTGAACATGGTGAGCGCGACGGCGCCGGAGATGATGGAGTACTTCCAGCCCAGCTGCACCGAGAACACCAGAAAGCCGAACATGCCGACGACGATGGAAGGCAGCGAGGACAGCGTCTCGATGGCGGTGGAGGCGATGTCACGGATAGGGCCGTTCGGTGCGTACTCGACCAGGAAGACCGCGCCGCCCAGGCTGATGGGCACCGAGATGACCAGAGTGATCAGCAGCAGATAGAACGAGTCGAACAGCTGGTAGAGTACGCCGCCCTGGGTTCCGTTGGCGCGCGCGGGCTGCGTGAGAAATCCCGGCTGGAACAGCGTCGAGATGCCCTCGAACAGGATGTAGGCCACCATGGAGACGACGATGAGCATGACGATGGCGGCGATCGCCGTCAGCACGCCCGTGGCGATGCGGTCCTGCTTTTGGACGCGCCCGAGTCTCGCCTCGTCGATGTGGATGCGCGTGCTAGCCACGATCCTTCGCCCCCTTGCGGCCGATAAGGTGGATGATCAGGATGAAGATGAGGCTCATGCCCATCAGCAGCAGACCGAGCGCCCACAGAACATCGTCCTGGGCCGAGCCCTCGGCATAGACCGCCATAGACGTGGTGAGCGTGGTGGTGATGGTCGAAGCCGGCGACAGCAGCGACGTCGGCATGGCCTCGATGCCGCCGATGACCATGCGCACGGCGAGCGTCTCGCCAAAGGCACGGGTCATGCCAAGGATGACTGCGGTCATGAGCGACGGCATGGCGGACTTGAGCACCACGTGCCAGATGGTCTGCCAGCGGGTGTAGCCCAGCGCAAGCGAGCCCTGACGGTAGCTGTCGGGCACGGCGCGCAGGCCATCGACCGAAAGCGTGGTCATGGTCGGCAGGATCATGACGGCCAGCACGATAGCGCCGGGCAGGATGCCCAGGCCCGTGCTCACATGGAAAACACTCTTCATAAGGCCGACAACCACGTGAAAGCCGATCAAGCCAAAGACGACCGAGGGAATGCCGGTCAAAAGCTCAATAAGCGGCTGAAAGATCCTGGAACCAAACTTAGGCTGGATCTCGACCGCAAAGATGGCAGAGCCGATGGCGATGGGCAGCGCGATGAGCGTGGAGAGCACCATGACTGCAAACGAGGTGACGATCAGGGGCAGAGCGCCGGTATAAGGCAGGCCGTTTTCGGCCGTGTTAGCCAGGTCCCACATGGTACCGGTGAAAAACTCGACGACCGAGACGCCGTCCTTGACAAAAGCCGAGAGGCCCTTTTGGGCGACCATAAAGATGAGCGCGGCAACGACAAGCGTCACGAGCGCAACGCACGCGCCCGTGACGCCCAGGCCCACGTTCTCAAGGTCGCGCTTTGGCAGCTGTTTTGCCATTGCAAACCTTTCCGGGGGCGATTACTTATTTAGCGGAGACCTTGCCGCTGGCGTCCTTGACGACCCTCATGGCAGAGACGGGAATAAAGCCCTGCTCCTCGACGAGCTTGCCCTGGACGTCGTCGCAAAGCATGAACTCCAGGAAGGCCTTGGTAGCCTCGTCGGCGTCCTTGGAGCAGTACATGTGCTCGGTCGCCCAGATCTTGAAGGAGTCGTCGGTGACATTCTTGCTCTTGGGCTCGACGCCCTCGACCTTGATGGCGTTGAACTTGGAGTCATCGAAGTGCGAGAAGTCCAGGTAGGAGATGGCGTTGTCGGTGCTGGCCATCTGAGTCTGGACATCGCCGGACTTGTCGAGCTCGGCGTCGCCCTTAAAGTCGACGGCCTCGTCGCCAAAGACGGCGGCCTCAAAGGTAGCGCGGGTACCGGAGCCGGCCTTGCGGTTGAGGACGACGATGGTGGCGTCGTCGCCGCCGACCTCCTTCCAGTTGGTGATCTGGCCGGAGAAGATGCCCTTGAGCTGCTCGAAGGACAGATCGTCGACCGTCACGTTCTTGGAGACGACGGGGCCCATGCCCACGACGGCGACCTCGTGGTCGACGAGGTTCTTGACCTGATCGGCCTCGAGCTTGGACTCGGCGAAGACGTCGGAGTTACCGATGGTGACGGTGCCGGCGGCAACAGCGGTAAGGCCCTTGCCCGAACCGTTGCCCGAACCGGAGATGGAGACGTCGGGGTTGGCATCCATGAACTTCTCGGCAGCAGCCTCGACGAGAGCCTGGAACGAGGAGGCACCGTCGTAGGTCACCTCACCGGAGACGGACTCGGCAGCAGCGGCGCTACCCTTGTCGGCAGCGTTGGAAGCGCCTGCGCCACCGCAACCAACGAGACCGAGGCCGACGATGCTGGCAAGACCACCAGCGAGGCCGAGGAACTGACGACGAGAATAAGCCTGATCGAGCATGATCTTCCTTTCATACATGCGACTCGCGGGCACCCCGCCCGCTTTGCTGTTTGGAAAGATACGGCCCCGACCGGGCAACGTCCGCGCCAACTGCGGTTTCTTACAGGCATCTGATAGACCCTTACCGCAAGCGCGGCTCGGCTTTACAAACGAATAACAATCCCCACCCAAGCATGGCGCGCCTTTTACACCAATAAAAACAAAGTTGCGGTGAAATAGTTCCTGTTTGGCCATCAAATGGCCCATTCTAGGAACTATTCCACCGCAACTTAGATTGGGAAACCGCGAAACCTTAAAGCTCTAATTCATTCAAACGGAGGATTGCCACGATATAGATCTTGAGCGCTTGCTTGAGCTGTTCCTCGTTGGCGCACTCGTTGGGGCCGTGCATCTGGCCGCCCCATGCGGGCAGCTCCAGGCCGGTTTCCTCGGGGCCAAATGAGACGGCGCGGGCAAAGTTGCGTGCGTACGTGCCACCGCCCATGGCGAAGGGCTCGGCGTGCTTACCCGTAAACTCGTTATAAGTGTCAATCAGCGCCTTCACGGCCGGATCGTCAGCAGAGACCGAGAACGGCACCTTGGTACGACCCACGCGATACGTCACACCAAAGCGGCCCACGAGCGGCTCGAGCTGCTCGCAGATGGTATCGGCGCTCGTGCTGTCGGGGAAACGCACGTCGATGACCTGCTCAATGTGGCCATCCGCCACGCGGATGACGCCGGGGTTGCAGGTGAGCGGGCCAAACGCGGGGCTCGTCGCGTCGATACCCAGGCCGCGGCCATAGGCGTCCGCATGCACAAAGGCCAGAAACTTGACAAACTCGTGCTCGGCAGGCGTCAGCAGGCGCTCGTCGCGCGCACCAAACGCGTCCTCGGCCTCGCGCAGGTACGTCACGATCAGGCCGACGGCATTGATCGTTCCCTCAGGCATCGAGGCATGACCGCCAATGCCGTGGGCGAAAATCTGCGCATGCCCGTTATCGAGTGCCGTAATCTCCAGGCGGTCGGCGTTCTCAACGGGCGCCGGCAGCTCATCGGCGGCAATCGCAAGCTCGCAGGTAGACTGCGACGGAATGGCGTTGCTCGCCTCGGCACCGCTCCACGACACAATGCGCCCGCCGTCAATCTTGGAGCTCACAAACGTCGCCCCAAACTGGCCCTTCTCGGCATTGCAGACCGGGAACTCGGCATCGGGTGTAAACAGAAAGTCGGGGTTTGCATAGTTCTCCAGATAATGGTGAACGTCGGACATGCCCACTTCCTCATCGCAGCCCAGCAGCGCGCGGAAGGTATAGCGCGGCACGATGCCGTGCTTGAGCAGATAGGCGCCAGCGTAGAGCGACAGCACCGCCGGACCCTTGTCGTCGATCACGCCGCGACCGAGCAGCCAGCCCTCGCGACGCTCCATCGCAAACGGGTCGGTGTTCCAACCAGGGCCGGCGGGCACCACGTCCACATGGCAGATGGTCGCAAGCTGCTTGTCGCCGCGGCCAAGGATATCGGCAATGCCCACATAGCCCTCGTCGTCGCTCGTCCGGTAGCCGAGCTTCTGCGCGATGCCGAGCGCGCAATCGAGCGCGTCACGGACCGGGCGGCCAAACGGCGCGCCGGGCTCCGCATCGGCGGAAACTGCCACGGACGGATAACTCACCAGCTGCTCGATATCGGCGACGACATCCTCCCAGACCTCGTCGACATACTCGGTAACGTTCTGCTCCACCTGATTCATGGAGGACCTCCTTACCAATGAGCGGCGAGCGTGCCCGCCCCTCACATCACATACTTATATTGCGAAAAGTTTAGCAAGCTCGGCCACCGAGTGCACCACCGCATTGGCTTCCGCGGCCTCGTGCTCGCCCGGCGACGCCGCGCCCGAATAGATGCCGATACACGGCACGCCCATCGCGTGCGCACCCTCCACATCGTTGAAGCGATCGCCGATCATCACGGCATCGTCCGCGGTCGCGCCCAGGGCCGCCAGCGCATCGCGGACCGAATCCGCCTTGGTCTCGCGCCCTTGCGGCGGGTTCATGCCAATCACGGCTTCGAACTGAGAAAGACCCAGCTCATGCACCATATCGATGCACTTCGCCTCCATGCGAGACGTCGCGACCGCCATGCGATGCCCCCGCGCGGCAAGGCTGTCGAGCAGCTCGGGGACTCCATCGAACACGGGGTACTCTTCCGGTCCCAGCTCATCAAAAAAGGCACGGTACTCGTCGGCCACCACAAGCGACTCCTCGCGCGAGAAGCCGTAAAAGTCGTGGAAGCTCTTCCACAGGGGCGGCCCGATCATGCGGCGCAGGTCACCCATCTGCGCCTCAGAAAACCCGCGCGCAGCCAGCGTCTTGCGCGTCGAGGTCATCACCGCCCGGCCCGTATCGGCCACCGTGCCATCGAAATCAAACAGCACGACCGGCCGCTCGCATAGCTGTAATGCCGCCATCGATATCCTTCTTCCCCAGTTGGCGATTTCCACACCGACACTTCAAACTGTTGACTATTCAACAATTAAAGCTGGCAATGTGGAACGACTCTACTATACTTGTCGCACTTTGCTCTCAGAAGGCGGCGCGCAAACGCCCCAACGAAAGGTGCAATTATGTCTTTTGCCATCATAACCGACTCCACGTCGGACATCTCCCCCACCCGCGCCCAAGAGCTCGGCATTTACGTGATTCCGCTGCATGTGATTATCGAAGGCGAGGACCTGCTCGACCAGGTGCAGATCACCGCCGAGGAGTACGTCGCCCGCATGGCAGGCTCCGAGCAGCTACCGCACACCTCGCAGCCGAGCGCCGGTGAGTTCAAGGAGCTCTTCGATCGCGTGCGCGCCGACGGCCACGACAGCGCCATCTTTATCTCGCTGTGCAGTGAGTGGTCTGCCTGCTACGCCAACGCGTGCCAGGTTGCCGATACCCACGAGCTCGACGTGCGCTGCATCGATTCGCGCACCGGCTCGGGCGCCGAGGGCCTGCTGGTGGAGTACGCGCTCGCCATGCGCGAGGACGGCCGCAGCCTGGACGAGACCGAGGCGCAGATCCGCGCGACGCTGCCCGACGCCCACCTGCTGCTGATTCCCCGAACGCTCGAGAACCTGGTCAAGAACGGCCGCGCGCCCAAGCTCGCTGGCCAGCTGACGCAGATGCTCAACATCCGCCTGGCCGTTTCGCCGGAGTGGAAATCGGGCGAGATCAAGGCCATCAAAAAGGGCCGCGGCGCCAAGCGCATCGTCGCCAACACCATGGCCGTTTGCCTCGCATTTTTGGCAGAACACCCGGGTTCAAGCGTGCGCGTGCTCACAACCGGCGCCGCCGAGGAGCAGGAGCTCGTCAACCAAGCGCTCGCAGGCCAGGACTACGTAGACGCCGGCACCGGCCCCATCGGCTGCACCATCGCAACCCACGTAGGCGTCGACGCCATCGCCATCAGCTACTGCCCCCGCTACCAGCCAACTCGCTAGGGACGCCCACATCAGTTGCGGTGAAATAGGGACTGTTTTTGGCTTATCAGCCGCAAATCAATCCCTATTCCACCGCAACTTAGAAATCGGCGATCAGCCCAGCGGACCCTGGAACAGCTCCTCATGCGAGCCCATTCTGACCAGCCGGATCACAGGATTAGTCTTATGCGGCAAGTAGAGAACGACCACATCGACCAAGCCATCGGATAGGTGGAAATCGATGTGGCCGTTATAGTTTCCGCCCGGGTTTGAAAGCTCATGGGCGCCATATTCCGCGGGAAGCGAGCCGTGAGCTGCAAGCTCTGCGACTGCCGCCTTAAACTCGGTTTTTAGTTGCGGATGGATGCGCATCGTCCGTTTGTAATCCGCCTTAAACTGAGCCTCGACTTTAATCTCGAACATCGCTAGTCCTCATCGAGGAATGATATGAGCTCATCAGCGTTATTGAATGACGGGCTGTCGTCTGGCAGAATCCCCAACTCATGAGCCTCGGCAATCACCATGGCGCGTCTCGTCGCCTCGTTGGGCACCTCCGCCCTTCCTACGATCTCAAAAGGAATCTTTCGTTGATTTACCAGCTGTCGAACAGCAAGGTTGAGATACGAATTGAGACTCAGGCCAACCGTATCCAAGAACTCAGTCGCCTGTTCCTTGAGCCCTTCTTCGATGCGAACCGTCGTAGGCTTAACCGTTGCAGTAGACATACGCGACCTCCTCGCCCTCGTCTTTTGCATCAGTATACCCAGTATAGATGGCAGACTGATGTTAAATAGCATCAATCTGCCGTTCTCATTACTACAACAACAGGCACGCTCGCCCTACATCAGCCCACTCAGGGCAATGTCGACGGCTTCGTTGAGGTCGTCGGTGATGTGTACGAGCTCGGGATCGAGCGGGCTGATCATACCGGCATCCATCACCGGGCCGTTGAGCCAGTCGAATAGGCCCCGCCAGTACTCGCTGCCTACCAGCACAAGCGGCATGCGCTTGACCTTGTGCGTCTGTACCAGCGTGAGCACCTCGAACATCTCGTCGAGCGTGCCAAAACCTCCGGGAAACACGATGGCACCCGAGCTGTATTTGACGAACATGGTCTTGCGCACCAAGAAGTAGCGGAAGTCCATACCGAGGTTCACATATTTGTTGAGCCCGTGCTCGTGCGGAAGCTCGATACCCAAGCCGACCGACTTGCCGTTGACGCTCGCCGCTCCCCTGTTGGCCGCTTCCATGATGCCGGGGCCGCCACCGGTGATAACCGCCACGCCGCGTTGGGCAATCTTACGCCCGACCGTGCGCGCCGCCTTGTAGAGCGGATCGGTTTTGGGCGTGCGGGCGCTACCGAAGATGGTCACCGCAGGTCCAAGCTCGGCCAGCGCGCCAAAGCCATCGACAAACTCTGCCTGAATGCGCAGCACGCGCCACGGATCGGCATGCAGCCAGTCGGTCGAGTCCTCGGGCGCCAGCAGGTTGGCGTAGGTGTTGTCCTTAGGAATCATGGGGCCGCGCATGACCACGGGACCGCGGCGGTACGTCTCGTCGTAGGCAGGCTCGCCCTCGGCATTCTCGTTCTTAATCATGGGTACTCCTATCGAGAAAAAGAAAACGGGCGGGGTCGACGCCATGCGCCAAACACCCGCCCGAACATCAACTATTCGGTATGGTACCCACGATGCATCAAGCGCTTGCAAGCTATCGGTCAGCGGTCGGGCAACCGATGCCGGCGCATGCGATGCCCGGCGCCGGTTGCGCGCGGTCGATTGGCACACGATCTCGACACCGCGCGAACGCCCCCGCAAGCGCCCACGCCGCTCTTAGTAATCCACCGCCGCAGGGCTGTTCATCCAGTCGCTCACGAACGCACCGTAGCGGCCCTCAATAATGGCCTGGCGGGCACGCTGCATAAGGTTGAGCAGGTAGTAGATATTGTGCATCGACAGCAGAATACCGCCGAGCATCTCCTTCTGCGTGACCATGTGGCGGATGAGCGCGCGGCTGTAGCCGCCCGTGCACACCGGGCAGGTGCAGGTGGGGTCGATGGGGCCGTCGTCGTGCGCAAAGCGCGCGTTGCGGAAGTTAAGGCGACCCTCACTGGAGAACGCCGTACCCATGCGGCCGGTGCGCGTCGGCAGCACGCAGTCGAACATGTCGATGCCCACGCCAACGCCGCGCACGAGCGTGGTAGGATTGCCGACGCCCATGAGGTAGCGCGGCTTGTGCTTAGGCATGTACTCGGAAACCAGCGGCGCCAGCGTCTCGAACATGGTCTCGTGGTCCTCGCCCACCGAGTAGCCGCCGATGCCGTAGCCCGGGAAGTCGCCGCACTCCTCCAGGTGGCGCAGCGAGCGCAGGCGCAGGTCCAGATGCATGCCACCCTGGACGATGCCAAAGAGCGCCTGGTCATCACGGGTGTGAGCCTTGTAGCAGCGCTCGGCCCACATGCTCGACAGCTCCACGGCGCGCTCGACGTAGGCGCGCGTGGCGGGATAGCCGGGGCACTGATCGAGCTGCATGCAGATGTCGGAGCCGAGCTTCATGGCAATTTCCATGTTGTCCTCGGGCGTCCAGAACACGTGGCGGCCGTCGTAATCGTTGACGATAAAGCGCACGCCCTCGTCGGTGAGCTTGACGGCGTCGTTGTGGCTGAACACCTGGAAGCCGCCCGAGTCGGTAAGAATGGGGCCGTGCCAGTTCATAAACTTGTGCAGTCCGCCCAGCTCGGCGATGGTGTCCTCGCCGGGACGCATGGACAGGTGGTAGGTGTTGGCGAGCACGATCTGCGCACCGAGCTGCTTAACGGTCTCGGTGGGGATGCCCTTGACGTTTGCCTTAGTGCCCACAGGCATAAAGATCGGTGTCTCGATGTCGCCGTGCGGGGTATGCAGCACGCCGGCGCGCGCGTGCGTCGTCGGATCCTCGGCGATTAGGTCGAATTTAAAGAGATTCTGGTCCATAAACTGGAACTCCTTGATTGCGGTTCATACGCAGACCATTATACGGGCAACCCGCAAGAAGCACCGACTCGACAGAAACTGGCGCAAAGGGGTCATAGTCATTGGGGATGTTCTTAAATGACTAGTCGTCGGGGACAGTCTTCAGCGCCATCTTGCAAAGGAGTGTCCCAATCTGCCGGCACTCAGGGACTGTCCCCAAGTGCCGGCAAGAGTGTCCCTTTCGACTAGTCATTTAAGAACGTCCCCAACGACTACCTTTTGGCAGGTTTGAATCAA
>UQTD01000042.1 GCA_900543845.1 uncultured Collinsella sp. | reverse complement strand
CTCGACGCCAACGACGGCACCGGCCCGGTGGCCGCGGCACTCATGCTGCTGCAGCAGCTGGGCGCCAGTGATGATGACTAGCGAGTCGACGCTGCAAACACCCCATTTGGACACTCTGGTTCCATCGAAAGGAAAGCATGTTCGGATACATCTATAAAAAAGATGTCGCCATTATCGCGGTTGTCCTGTGTCTTTGTCTGGGCGTGGGCAGCTTCTTCGATTATCAGATCTCGAGTGCGCTGTTCAACATCGGCAGCATGTACGGCCGCTTTGTCGAGGCGGCTGGCGAGCTGCCGTTTGAGCTGACGGCGAGCGTCGCGGGCGTTATGCTCGTGCGCTCGGCACGCCCCGATTCCAAGACGAGCAAGTGGCTCGCCGTGCTGGGCGTTCTGATCAACGTGGGCCTGGTCGGCTACGAGATTATCGGATCGCTGCGCGTCGGTGGCAAGCTTATTGCGTTTCAGCTGGTTCTGACGTTTGTGCTGGTCATCGCCGCCAACCTTATCGTCTATCGCCTCACGCGCACGACCAAGCCCGACGAGCTCACACGCTGGGCGTTGATGGTGCTTGCCGTGTGGATCGCTCAGGCTATTATTCTCAACGTGATCGTCAAGCCGTTGTGGTCGCGCCCGCGCATGCGCGTGATCGAGGTCACGCCGGGGCTCAATTTTCAGCCGTGGTGGGTGATCGGCAATCCCGACAAGTGGAGCTACATCACCGCCGGCGTGATCAAGGACGGGTTCAAGTCGTTTGCGAGCGGACACACGGCGCATGCGGCGATCGGCCTTATGCTCGCCGGGCTTCCCGCGGCAGCCTTTAAGGAAAAACCTTCGCGCCGTCGTGTGGTCTTTTGGACGGCGGCTGTGGTTGCAGCGCTCGTCGCGTTTGGCCGCATCGTGATCGGAGCACACTTTTTGAGCGACGTGAGCTGCGGTTTTGCCCTGGTACTGGCACTTGAGTGCCTTGCCGCGCGCATTGCCTATCCCAACGGCGTACAATAGCTCCGTTTGAATCATCTGGCCGATACCCGGTAAGAGAGGATTGCCATGCTCGCGTTTAACAACGACTATTCCCACGGCGCACATCCGGCAGTGCTGCAGGCGCTCGTCGATACCAACATGGAGCCGCAGCCTGGCTACGGTACCGATGCACACACCGAGCGTGCCAAGCAGCTTATCCGCGAGGCCTGCCAGGCCCCCGATGCCGACGTGTTTTTTCTGGTGGGCGGCACGCAGGCCAACGCGACGGTGATCGACATGCTGCTCGCGCCGTACGAGGGCGTCGTTGCTGCCGAGACTGGCCACGTCGCCTGCCATGAGGCGGGCGCCATTGAGTTTGGCGGCCACAAGGTGCTCACCATCCCCGGCTACGAGGGCAAGATGCACGCCGAGGACCTCGAGAACTATATCCAGGTGTTCTACGAAAACGAGAGCTACGAGCACACGGTGTTCCCGGGTGCCGTGTACGTGAGCCTATCGACCGAGTACGGCACGCTGTACTCCAAGGCTGAGCTCGCGGCGATTCACGCAGTGTGCCAGAAGCGCGAGATTCCGCTGTTTGTGGACGGTGCTCGCCTGGCCTATGCGCTGGCGGCCGATGAGTGCGACATTACCCTGCCCGAGCTGGCGCAGCTGTGTGACGTGTTCTACATCGGCGGCACCAAGTGCGGCGCTCTGTGCGGCGAGGCCGTGGTGTTTTGCGGCATGCACGCCCCGGCGCACCCCATTCCGCGCATTAAGCAACACGGTGCGTTGCTGGCCAAGGGCCGCCTGACGGGCGTGCAGTTTGAGGCGCTCTTTACCGACGGCCTGTATTTTGAGATTGGTCGCCAGGCGATTGAGACCGCTCAGGCGCTGCGTCGCGTGCTGCACGAGCACGGCTACCAGTTCTTCTTGGAGACGCCGACCAACCAGCAGTTCGTGATTCTGCCCAACGAGGACATGGCCCGCATTCGCGAGCATGCGGCGATCGAGTACTGGGAAAAGTACGACGATACCCACACGGTGGTGCGTTTTTGCACCAGCTGGGCCACGACGCAGGAGGATATCGACGCGTTGGCGGCGGTTCTGTAGCCTGATGTAATGACGAGGGGCCGCCTTGCGCTGGGTTTGGCGCAAGGCGGCCTTTGTTTTTGAGGGAGAAGGGTTGTATGACCGAGATGTCCGAGCCAACGATCCGCCTGGCGACGCCCGAAGACGCACCGGCGTTGCTTGCCATCTATGAGCCGTATGTGCGCCAGACGGCGATTACCTGCGAATACGAGGTGCCGAGCGTTGAGGAGTTTGCCGGGCGCATCGAGCGTACGCTCAAGCGCTATCCGTATTTGGTGATGGAGCTGGACGGGCGCCCAGTGGGCTATGCCTATGTGAGCGCGCTCAACAGCCGCGAGGCATACGACTGGTCGGTCGAGACATCGATCTACCTGGCGCGCGATGTACGCCACGGCGGGCTGGGCCGCAATCTGCACGATGCGCTCAAGCAATGCCTGGTCGCGATGGGCATCACCAACATGTGCGCCCTCATCGCCGTGCCGCACGACAAGGACGACGAGTACCTGACGCACAACAGCCAGGATTTCCATGCCCATATGGGATATCGCCTGGTGGGCACCTTCGACCGCTGCGCCCAAAAGTTCGGCCGCTGGTACGACATGTGCTGGATGGAGCTGGTCCTGGCCGAGCGCACACCCAACCAACCCAAACCAACCTGGTTCCCCGACCTCCTCGCCTAAAACCACCACAAAGGTGCCTGTCCCCATTGTGGTGGTTTTGGTGTTGGTTAGCCGATGGGCTCGGTGTATTTGGCGCGGTCGGTGCGTTGGATGCGCTTGGAGACGTGGAGCGGGCGGCCGTCGGTGTCGTAGACGTAGTCGGTGATTAGGATCAACGCCTGCCCGCGCTCAACGTTGAGCAAAAACGCCTCGTTTTGCGAGGCATAGCACACCTCAAAGGTCTTGTGCCCCTGTGCCGGCGCGCGATGGAATTCCTGGCGCAGCGTGGCGTAGAGCGAACCGTTGATATCGCGATCGATGAGCGTCTCGAAGCTTGGCGGCAGGTAGGTGGTCTCCAAGCACAGCGGCGCGTCGTCCAGGTAGCGCAGGCGGACAAGTTTGACGAGTTTGCTGCCCACGGCGGCGTCAAAGAACTTGGCTATGCTGCCGGCCGCCTTGGCAAAGCCCGAGTCCACGGTGCGCGTGGTGGGCTTCATGCCCTGGCCTTCGACCTGCTTGGTATAGCTCGAAAACACCAGGTTGTTCTCGTGGAGCGCGGGCGTGTCGGCCACAAAGGCGCCACGCCCGCGCTCGGTGCGCACCAGGCCCTCATCAACGAGCACCTTAAGGGCGTGGCGCACGGTGCTGCGCGACAGGCCCGATTCGTCCATGAGTTCCATCTCGGACGGCAGCTTGTCTCCGCGTGCGTAGATGCCGGCGGCGATGCGGTCGCGAAGCGTACCCGCCAAGCGTTCGTATTGGCTCAGTTTCTTTTTAGATGAGACGCTCATATTGCCAACCTATATCTAACTTGTATGCTTAACTAAGCAAGCATGTATTCAACACAACAATAAAACCGCTGGTAACGAGTAATCGAAAACCACAGCGGCAAAATATCTAAGTCAAATATAGCATACAACTAGTCGACATAACCAAAACATGTATGTAACTTGTATGCCATCAAGAGCATCAAACGAGAAGAAAGGCTGATGCGCGATGACTACTCAGGAACAGGTTAAGGATGTCGTCTCCCAGGTTTTGGCTGACAAGGCAGACAAGGGCGGCATCAAGCGCGTCGTGTGGATCGGCGCCGGCGGATCCAACGGCGGCAACTATCCTGCCCAGTATTTTATGGAGCACGAGGCCACGCAGGTCGTGAGCTCCAGCTACACCAGCAACGAGTTCGTGCACGCCACGCCTGCCTATGTCAACGAGAACACCCTGGCCGTCGTCGTGTCCATGCGCGGCACCAAGGAGACCATCGTCGCCGCCCAGGTCGCCAAGGACCACGGCGCCAGCACCATCGCCATCTATGTTGACGAGTCCGGTCTCACCGAGGTTTGCGACTACAAGATCCAGTACGACAGCCTGGCCGTCGACGAGTCCTGCATGGGCCGCACCAACTCCGCCGTCGTGACCATGATCGCAATGGAGCTCACGCAGCAGACCGAGGGCTATGCCGAGTACGAGACCGCTATGGCCGCGTTCGACTTGGTCGACCCCATCTATCGCAAGGCCGTCGAGTACGCCCGTCCGCTCGCTGCCAAGTGGGCCGAGCAGAACGCCGACAAGCCCTGCATCAACGTGATGGCTCAGGGCCCGCTCTTTGGTGCCGCCTACGTCTTTAGCATCTGCAACGTGCAGGAGATGCTGCAGATCGACTCTTGCACCATCAACACCTGCGACTTCTTCCACGGCCCCTTCGAGATCCTGGACAAGCGCACCTCGCTGTTCCAGCTCATCAGCGTCGGCCGCAGCCGCTGCAACGACGAGCGCGGCATCCGCTTTGTCAACCAGTACGGTGGCGAGCGCGTCTATCAGCTCGACGCCAAGGAGCTCGGCCTCAACGACATCAAGGACAGCGTGAGCGAGTACTTCAACCACCTGATCTTTGCCCCGATCCTCAACAACGTGTATATGCGTGCGCTCTCTGCCGTCACCCACAAGGACTACATGACGCGCCGCTACATGTGGAAGCTGGACTACTAGGGGATAGAGCGGCCTAACAGCTCGATGTCCTCATAAGTTGCGGTGGAATAGTTCCTGTTTGGGGGTCTGAAGCCTCTATTCAGGAACTATTTCACCGCAACTGAATTCATGGCAGCGCTTGGGGACGTTCCTTTTCTGCCGGCAGTTGGGTAGTCGTTGGTGACGTTCTTAAATGACTAGTCATTCAGGAACGTCCCCAACGACTAGTCATTTAAGTACGTCCCCAATGACTACCCAATGAGTATGTGGGGAAGCGGATTTTTCCGTTTGGCGATTTGTGTCTTGAAAAATGTATATAACGACTATAACGTAGTGTGAAACATATTGGAAACAATACCGAGGAGGCTGCGTTGAAGAAAAGCAATCTGGGCTATGTGCTGGTGCTAATCGCCGCGCTTATGTGGGGCAGCATCGGAATCTTTGTAAACGGCATCTCGGCCATGGGCGTTTCGTCCCAGAGCATGGCTGCCTTTCGCTTGTTGGTCGGAGCGCTTATCTTGGCGCCGGTCCTGATGTTTATGGGCTGCCGTCCGGGTGAGGGGTCTACCGTGGCTCAGGGTCCGCTTGCCCTGTTCAGGGCAAGCCCTAAAGAGCTTGTTCCCTGTGCGCTTGTCGGTATCGTCGGTTTGGCCGCCGCCAACACTTGCTATTACGAGTGCATGGGCGAGGTGGGCATGTCCACGGCCTCGGTGCTGCTCTACACCTCGCCGGTGTTTGGCGTCATGCTCGGTCGCGTGCTTTATCGCGAGGACGTGACCCCCAACAAGCTCGTTGCCATTGTCTTTAACATCGTTGGCTGCGTGCTTGCAGTGACCAATGGCGACCTTTCCGGTTTCCATTTTTCGGTTTGGGGCGTCACATCGGGCGTGATTGCAGGCCTTTGTGGTGCGTCGCTCGCGGTGTTTAGCCGGATAGCAACCAAGACGGTCCACCCGCTGGCTGTCACGTTTTGGGGCTTTGTTTTTGGCGGTGCGGTTATGGCGGCTATCGCGGCTCCGTGGCCGGATGTCGCCGCGGCAATGTCGCCACAGCTGCTGCTGCTGTTCCTTGGCTTTGGACTCATCCCCACAGCCGTGGCCTACATCTTATATATGCAGGGCCTGTCCATGGGGCTCGAGACATCGAAAGTTCCCGTCGTAATGTCTTTCGAGACGGTCGTCACCGTACTGGTGGGCATTGGTGTCTATGCCGAGCCCGCCGGCGCGATCAAGGTCCTGGGCATCGTGCTGGTGCTCGCGTCCATCCTGATCATGAACACCGACTTCTCCAAGCTGCGCAACAGTATGTTTGTCGGTCATGTCATTGAGAGCATGACCTTTAAGCCCAACGCGTGGTGGACCGAAAAATCTCAGGACATGGATTTGTTTAAGGAACGCACCGGCATCGCGTTGGAACCCACCGTGCAGGAAAGCCCCTGGTACTTCGTGCGATAGAGGATTGCGCGCAGGGTCTGACCTGGGGTTATCCAGCCGGCGCCGGCCTACCCGGCCCCAACGTTTCAAGTACGTTAAACCCGTCAACGGTCGATTTTCACCCGCGAACGGTCTTTATACTAATTAGCAATATAGGCAACGTATAAGACGTTATAATGACCATAACGAAAAGGAGGAGGCAAGATGAATCAGATCATTCTCGCATCTCATGGCGGCCTGGCCGCAGGCGCCAAAGACACGCTCGAGATGGTTCTCGGCGACGTGTCGAACGTCCACGTCGTGTCGCTTGCTCGTGACGACAAGGAGCCCATCACCAATAAGGTTGAGGCTCTGATCGCCACGTTCAACGCGGACGACACCGTCTATGTGCTGACCGATATGCTCGGCAGCTCGGTCAACAACAACATGGTCGAGCTTTCCAAGAACGGCACGAAGTTCACGGTTGTCAGCGGTTTCAACATCCCGCTGGCGCTCACGCTCGCTATGAGCCCCGTCCCCGTCAAGGGCGCCGAGCTCGCAGCCCTCATCAACGAGGCCCGCACCGGTCTGACCAACCCCAACGCACCGGTCGAGGCTGCCGCGGCTCCCGCCAAGAAGGCCAAGGCGCCCCGTCACAGCTCCGGTCCCGCCAAGATCGTCCTCGCACGTCTTGACTACCGTCTGCTGCACGGCCAGGTCGTCTTTACCTGGACCACCAAGGTTCAGGCCGAGCGCATCATCGTCGTCGACAACGCTGCTGCCAACGATGACATCAAGAAGGGCGCTCTTAAGCTGGCCAAGCCCCAGGGCGTGCGTCTGAACGTCTTCACCGTCGAGCGTGCCCTCGCCAAGATGGACAAGCTCAACACCCTCGGCGAGCGCGTCATGTTCGTCTTTGGCAACACGGCCGAGATGCTGCAGTTCTGCCAGGGCTACAAGCTCGACGCCATCAACCTGGGCGCCACCGCCAACCACGACGGTGCCGATCAGGTCGGAGGCAAGGACAGCTCCGTCTTCCTCGACGCCAACCAGAAGGCCGACGTCAACCAGCTGCTCGACATGGGCATCAAGCTCTATGTTCAGCAGACCCCTACGTATCAGAGCGTCGACATCGACGCCAAGCTGTAATCAACCAGGCTTTTGCCTGACTGAAAGGAGAAGGGTATGAATACGTTCATCAGTGCGGTGCTCGTCGGCCTCGTCGGCGTGTTCTGCATGTGGGACTCCCGCCTGCTCGGTCGTCTTAACTTCGAGCAGCCCCTCGTTGGCGCTACGCTCGTCGGTCTGCTGCTGGGCGATGTGCCCACCGGCCTTGCCGTCGGTGCCGCCGTCGAGCTCGTGTCCATGGGCCTGGTGCAGGTCGGCGCCGCCGTTCCGCCCGATATGGTCCTGGGTGGCATCGTGGCCGCTGCCTTTGCGTGCCTGACCGATGCTTCCGCCGAGACCGCCATGACGATCGCCATCCCGGTCGCCGTCCTGGGTCAGCTCCTCGGCATCGTGTTCCGTTCCATCATCGCCGCCCTCACCCATGTGGCCGATAGCGCGATCGATAACGGAAAGTTCAAGACCGCCTACCGTATGCACATCTGCGCCGGCTCCGGTCTGTACGCCGTCATGTACTTCCTGCCGATCTTCCTCGCCGTCTTTGTTGGCACCGACCTGGTTCAGGCCATCGTCAACATGGTTCCCGAGTGGCTGTCCACTGGTCTGAACGTTTCGACCAAGATCATGACCGCCTACGGCTTGGCCCTGCTGCTCACCATGATGATCAAGAAGGGTATGACTCCGTTCCTGTTCATCGGTTTCCTGCTCGCCGCTTACCTCAACCTGTCCGTCATCGCGGTCGCTCTGATCGGTGTGTGCCTGGCTGTCGTCTTCATGGGCTTCAAGTTCAACGGTTCCCATGCAGCCGCCGGTGTCGATTCCGACTACGATCCGCTCGAAGACGACGAAGACTAAGGAGGAACACACTATGGCAACCGCAACCAAGGACGTGTCCCTGAACAAGAAGGTCAGCCAGTTCTTCTGGCGCTCCTGGGCCATCCAGGCCTCTTGGAACTACGAGCGTCAGATGAACATGGGCTTTCTCTACGGCATGGTTCCCACGCTCGATCGCCTCTATCCGGATGAGTCCGATCCCAAGCAGCTCGCTGCTAAGAAAGAGGCTTACCACCGTCACATGGCGTTCTACAACTGCACCCCGCAGACGAGCGCTTTCATCCTGGGTCTCACTGCCTCCATGGAGGAGGAGTACGCCAAGGATCCCGAGAACTTCGATCCCGATTCGATCAACGCGGTCAAGACCTCCCTCATGGGCCCGCTTTCCGGCATCGGTGACTCCTTCTTCCAGGGCACCATCCGCGTTATCGCCTTTGGCCTGGGCGTTCAGCTGGCTCAGCAGGGCTCCATCATGGGCCCGATCCTGGCCATGCTCATCTCCATCGTCCCCTCTGTGCTGATCACCTGGTTCGCAGCCAAGATGGGCTATCAGGGCGGCCACGAGTACCTGAGCAAGCTTCAGGGCGGCGACCTCATGGAGAAGCTCATGTATGTCTGCGGCATCGTGGGCCTTATGTCCGTGGGCGGCATGATCGCTACGCTGATCGGCGCCACCACCCCGCTGCAGTTCGCTGAGGGCACCGTCGTTATCCAGGACATCCTGGACGGCATGATGCCCCAGATGATTTCCCTTGGCCTCACCGGCCTTATGTACTGGCTCATCAAGAAGAACGTCAACACCGGTTGGCTTCTCGTGATCGCCATCGTGGGCGGCATCGCCCTCTCCGCGGCCGGCATCCTGGCCTAGTCGCGACCAAGCGTCTAACCGCTTTCCCCCGGGGGCCTGCCTGGCATCCCATACCCCAGGCAGGCTTCCATCCCTAAAATGCGACAATGGGACAGTCCCTTTGTCGCATCCTTAACGGGCCGGCGACTCGGCCCAAACCACGGTAACCCTGCGAGCGCCCGGCAATGTGGCGCCGCAAAAATCGAAAGGAATGTGTCAGATGTACGAGATCGACCTTAACCTCCCTAAGCAGATCGTCGCTGACGTCCTGTCCAACCACGAGATCCACAGCGTCGCTTTCGTCGGCTGCGGTGCTTCCATGTCCGACCTTTACCCCGCCAAGTACTTCCTGGCCAACAACACGGACAAGCTGAACGTTCAGATCTTCACCGCTAACGAGTTCAACTACGACACGCCTTCCTGGGTCAACGAGCACACCTTCGTGATCACCTGCTCCCTCGGTGGCTCCACGCCCGAGACCGTCGAGGCCAACAAGACCGCCAAGAAGCACAACTGCCCGGTCGTCTCCCTCACCAACAAGGCTGGCTCCGCTCTGACCGTCGACGCTGACTACGTCATCGTTCACGGCTTCCACGCCAACTTCGCTGCCAAGTGCGAGAAGCCTGGCTATGCCATCGCTCTTGCTGTCGAGATCCTTCAGCAGACCGAGGGCTATGACCACTACGAGGACATGATCACCGGCCTCACCAACGTCTTCGAGCTCTGCGAGAACGCCGCTCAGCACTGCAAGAAGCTCGCCAAGAAGTTCGCCGAGGACTTCAAGGACGACAAGATGATCTACTTCATGGCTTCCGGTGCCTCCGAGAAGATGGCTTATTCTCACGCCGCCTTCCTGTTCACCGAGATGCAGTGGATCGACGCCGCCGCCTACAACACCGGCGAGTACTTCCACGGCCCGTTCGAGGTTTCCACCGAGGGTAAGCCCTATGTCTTCTTCATGTCCGATGGCGCTACCCGTCCGATGGACGCCCGCGCCCTCACCTTCCTTAAGCGCATGGGCGCCAAGGTCGCTCTGATCGACTCCAAGGACTACGGCCTGGCTGACGCTGTGCCCGCGAGCGTCGTCACCTACTTCAACCCGCTGCTGCACCTCGCCGTTATGCGCGAGTACGGCAACCAGATCGCCG
This sequence comes from uncultured Collinsella sp., assembly GCA_900543845.1. Lineage (GTDB taxonomy): Bacteria > Actinomycetota > Coriobacteriia > Coriobacteriales > Coriobacteriaceae > Collinsella. The sequence continues at coordinate 7,451 of UQTD01000042.1, read as the reverse complement.
AGGCCCGTCAGCATCCGCTGACCATGCGTCGCTACATGTGGAAGCTTTCCTACTAATCACAAGTAAGTAGACCTTACGGGTTGATTGAGAGGGGATGGGGTTTGCGCCCCGTCCCCTTTTTGCTTTGGGGAGGGTGCGTCTGTCGCGCCGTAAAACCCCAGATAAAACCTACCAAAATAAACCTGATCCTTTTTGGCAGGTGGGAGGAGATGCGTATGATCAAGGCAGTGCTGTTTGACATGGACGGCGTGCTGGTCGATACAGAGTGGTTCTACAACCGTCGTCGTGTGGCGTTTATGGAGGAGAAAGGGTTCCACTTTGACGAGATCCCCGATCTTTCGGGGTCTAACGAGCCTGCCATTTGGGAGGCGCTGGTGCCCGACGATGTTGATCTGCGCGAGCGCCTGCGCGTGGAGTACAAGCAGGTCTACAGCCCGGATCATCCCGTTCCGTATGCCGAGCTGCTCAACGAGCAGACGGAGCCGGTGATGCGTGAGCTGCACGAGCGCGGCGTGATGTGCGCCATCGCGAGCTCGTCCTATCGCGAGCTGATCGACGAGCTGGTGGAGATCGCCGGTATCGCCGACGTGCTGGACTACACCATCAGCGGTCACGAGTGCGGCGCGTTTAAGCCCGACCCCGAGATCTACCTGCGCGCCATGGAAGCGCTGGGTGTGGAGCCCGCCGAGTGCCTGGTTATCGAGGATTCGCCTTTGGGTATCGAGGCTGGCAAACGTTCCGGCGCCCGCGTCCTGGCGCTGCGTCCGCACGAGGGCGTTAACCTCGATCAATCGCGAGCCGATGCCGTTATCGATAATTTGACCGACATTTTGGTCGCTTTGTAGTGTCAATCCGCCGCGAGAAGAACGGGTTCAAACGTTTTTTGCGGTGGATTGGCTCAATTTGGTTTCTATTTTGATCCGTTTGGCTTCGATTCGGGCTAAGTGAGTAGACTTTTTGGCGCAGGCCGAGCACAAAGTGCATCTGCTCTAGTAAAACCGCAGGTCACAGGGGTGGCGGTTTTGGGTGTGCTCTGCAGGTCGCGTAAAGTCTACTCACTTGTAATTTGGGCCTTTGGTCGTGGGGTTGCTGGTCCCGTTTTGGTTGTCGAGGGAGGGCGAATTGAAGCGACCTCGCACGCTCCGTGCTACAATCGCCGACATGCCTCACAACTAGATTTGCCTTCGAAAGGAGCCCGCGTGGCGAACGCCATCGATCAGCTCACGGACCGCGTGCTCATGCTCGGCCGTCTCACCATCGTTCGCCGCGCTATTACCGCCGTGGCGGTCACAATTTCCGCCATTCTCCAGACATTTCTGATCCAGGCGTTCATCCAGCCCGCCGACCTGCTTCCGAGCGGCCTCACCGGCGTCGCGGTCCTGCTCGATCGCGTTACCTCGCTCGGCGGCGTTCATATCGACATCTCGCTCGGTATGCTCGCGCTCAACATCCCCGTGGCGCTCCTATGTTGGAGCGGCATTAGCAAGCGCTTCGTCATCTTCTCGATGATGCAGGTCGTGCTCTCATCGCTGTTTCTCAACGTCTTTCACTTCGCTCCGTTTTTGGGCGACAAGATCATGCTCATCATTTTTGGCGGCGTGGTCTCGGGTCTGGGCGCTGCCATCGCGCTTAAATCCGGCGCATCCACTGGCGGCACCGACTTTATCGCGCTGTGGGTTTCCAACCACACGGGCAAGACCATCTGGGGCGTCATCTTTGGTTTCAACTGCTTTATCCTGGCGATCTTTGGCTTTATGTTTGGTTGGGACAAGGCGGCGTACTCCATCGTGTTTCAGTTTATTTCAACCAAGACCATCGACAGTTTCTATCGTCGTTACGACCGCGTGACGCTGCAGATCACGACGCGCAAGGCAGACGAGGTCATGACCGCCTATGTTGACCATTTTCAGCACGGCATTAGCTGCGCCGAGGTCATTGGCGGATACAGCCGCGAGAAGATGTACTTACTGCACGCCGTTGTCTCGACCTACGAGAGTCAGGACATTATCAAGCTGGTGTGCGACATTGATCCCGGCGCCGTGATCAATGTGTTCCACACGCTCAACTTTGTGGGTGGCTGGTGGGGCGGTCATGTCGACGAGCCCATGCCCACGGCCGTTCCCGATCCCGACAAGCCCGCGCGCATGGCCAGCAGGCAGGCGCGCCTCAGCGAGCAGGATAGCCTGCAGCAGGACGACGGCAAGTAGGGTTTTGGCATTTTGCCGGCCTGGCGCAATCCTGTCCGCTTGAGCCTCCCGAAAGCCTCGCTACTTTCGGGAGGCTCTCGTTTACCCAGATAAAACCTACCAAAATGAAGCTGTCGCTTTTTGGTAGGGAGGGTGTATCGTTTTATCAATATGAGGTAACATGAAACTAGACGTTATATACGTATTAGTTATTTCGATATTCCAATAAGAGTGATTAGATATGCCTACGCCCAAAAATGCACCGCTTTACCAGCAGATTTATGACGAAATCAAGGACGCGATCGAGAAAGGTGTTTATGCACCCAAGGAGCGTATTCCGTCCGAGCTTGAGCTAGCCGAGCAGTACGACGTGAGCCGCATTACGGTGCGCCGCGCCGTCGAGGAGCTGTGCTCCGATGGCTACCTGGTTAAGCAGCAGGGCCGTGGCACCTTTGTCTCCACGCCGCACATCAACCGCCAGTTCCACGCTTCGACGTTGCAGACGTTTACCGCGCTGTGTGCCGATAATGACATGAAGGCGGGCGCGCATGTGGTCGATCGCCAGATTGTGCCGGCACGTCAAAACGAGATGGAGTTCTTTGGCCTGCAGAAGGACGCGCTGCTGCTGCACATCAAGCGCGTGCGTACGGCCGACGGCGAGCCCATCTTTGAGGAGAACATCTTTGTGCCGTTTGACGCCTACCGTGAGCTGTTGACGGCCGATCTTGAGGACAAGTCGATTTTTTCCGAGGTCGAGCGTGTTGGCGGAACGCCGATTGTCTCGGTTGGCTACCGCACGGTCGAGGCCGTTCGCGCCAATACCGAGCAGGCGGCCGAGCTGGGCATCGCTCCGCACGATCCACTGCTCAACCTGCGTGCCGGCTTTATCGGCCCCAACGGCGAGCCGGTCCTGATGGGTAAGCAGTACTACGTGGGATCGCGCTACGTTATGGTCATGTAGGGTTGGTTCCGCCGTTCTGACGAACGGCGGATCTGTCGACGCTGCGCCTTTGGTTACGCGGTTTTACCAAACCGCGTAACGGCTCGACGCTGCAAACGCCCCTAAGCGGCAATCTGACGTTCAATCGTCGGTCGCGTACCGAAGTACGCTTCCCTCCTCTTTCACGTCACCTTGCTCGCTTAGGGGCGTTTTCGCTGACTTATGCTCAACCAGCGACGTTTCCGCGCTTGTCAAGAGACTAGTCGTTGGGGACGTTCTTAAACGACTAATCATTCAAGAACGTCCCCAATGACTACCCGCAGAATGAGCGTGGCTGACAGCCGGGCGACGCTGGTCCGCGTGGCGGCGTATAATCGGCGGCAGATGATTCTGACGTTAGGAAACCATGACCGATAGCATGCAGCAGATGGCGCTCGACACGCTCGGCGCCTATTTTGGCTACACCTCGTTTCGCCCGGGACAGGATCGCATGGTCGATGCGATTCTTGCCGGTCGCGATGCGCTCGGCGTTATGCCCACAGGCGCCGGCAAGTCTATCTGCTACCAGGTGCCTGCGCTTATGCTGCCCGGCATCACCTTTGTGGTGAGCCCGTTGCTGTCGCTTATGGAGGACCAGACCCGCGCGCTGCTCGCGGCGGGTGCGCGCCCCAGCTATCTCAACTCCAGTCTTACTCCGGCCCAGCAAAACACCGTGCTCAAGCGGGCGCGCGAGGGCCGCTATCAGCTTATGTATGTGGCGCCCGAGCGCCTGCTCGAGCCGCGCTTTCTGGCCTTTGCGCAGGAAGCTGCGGCCGAAGGCGGCATTGGCGTTCCGCTCGTGGCCATTGACGAGGCTCACTGCGTGAGCCAGTGGGGCCAGGATTTCCGTCCCGCTTACTTGCAGATTCGCGAGTTTATCGATTCGCTGCCGCGGCGCCCGATCGTGGCGGCGTTTACCGCCACGGCGACCGAGCGCGTGCGCGCCGATATCCAGCAAATGCTCGGCTTGCAAAACCCAGCGACCGTGGTGACGGGTTTTGATCGCAAGAACCTCTACTTTGGTTGCGAGGAGATGGGCGACAAGGCCAAGGCCGCGTGGGTGCGTGACTACGTGATCGCGCATTCGAGCGAGAGCGGCATCGTGTATTGCTCGACCCGCAAGACGGTCGATGCGCTGGCCGCGGAGCTTGCCGAGGCGCTGGACCCCAGCGGCATTCGCGTGGGCCGCTACCATGCCGGCATGGGCAACGATGCCCGCCGCCAGAGCCAGCATGCCTTTATCGACGACGACATTCAGGTGATGGTTGCCACCAACGCCTTTGGCATGGGCATCGACAAGCCCAACGTGCGCTACGTGATTCACAACAACGTGCCCGAGAGCATCGAGGCCTACTACCAGGAGGCGGGCCGCGCCGGCCGCGATGGCGATCCGGCCAGCTGCCATCTGCTCTGGAACGGCAGCGATTTTCGCATGCGTCGCTTTTTGATCGACCGCGGCGATGCGGCCGACGAGGCACTCGACGACGAGCAGCGCGCGTGGGCGCTCCAGAATCGATATCGTCTGCTCAGCCAGATGGAGGGCTACTGCAATACCACCGGCTGCCTGCGCGAATACATGCTGCGCTACTTTGGTGACGAGGCCGCGGCCGAGCATGCGGCAGCCGCCGCGGGCGGCACGGCAGACGACGCCGAGGGCTGCGGCAACTGCAGTAACTGCCTCACGCAGTTCGAGGTCGAGGATGTCACCGATATGGCCCGCGCTGCCGTGCGCTATGTGGCCACGCGACCCATGCGCTTTGGCAAGTCGCTCATCGCCGATGTGCTTCACGGCGGCAACACCGAGCGCATTCGCCAGATGCATCTGGACGAGGACCGCGGCTACGGTGAGCTGTCGAGCGAATCGGTCGGGCGCATCAAAGACATCATCGGGCAGCTGTGCGGCCGCGGTTACTTGGCCACCTCGCAGGGGCAGTACCCGGTCGTGGGGCTGGGCCCGCGTGCCACCGAGGTCGAGGACGAGGCGTTCGCCTTTACCATTAAGCGTCGCGCGTCCAAGCGCAAGGCCTCGACCCGCGCCCGCCGCGCGGTGGATCTGCTGCGCGAGGAAGCCGAGCTGGATCAGCGCCCGCGCGTTGGCGACGATGCCGAGCTGTTCGCGCGCCTGCGTGCCCTGCGCAAGGAGATCTCGACGGAGCTGGAGATGGCGCCGTATATGGTCTTTTCCGACAAGGCGCTGCGCGGCCTGTGCCGCCTGCGCCCGCAGACGCGCGACGAGCTGATCCAGGTCAACGGCATCGGCGAGAAAAAGGCCGACGCCTTTGGCGAGCAGTTTATGGCGGCGATTGAAGAATTTGAGTCCGAGCATGCGCGGGATGGAGCATAACGATGGCAGCCGATAGCAAGACCGAGCGTTCCGAGCGCGCCGAGGTGTCCGCCGTGCCGCTGTACCAGCAGGTCATGGACGACCTAAAGGGCGAGATCGCGCGCGGCGTGTACGTGGCCGGCTCGCGCATCCCTGCCGAGATGGAGCTCGCGAAGTCCTACGGCGTGGGGCGCATCACGGTGCGCCGTGCCATCGAGGAGCTGTCGCGCGCGGGGTATCTCAGCCGCCAGCAGGGGAGGGGTACCTTTGTGTGCGCTCCCAAGCTCAAGCGCAAGATTCGCCAGAAGGGTGACGTTCAGAGCTTTACTGAGGGTTGTGCTGCCAACGACATGGTGCCGGGTGCGCGTCTGGTGTCGCGCACGGTGGTCGCGGCGACGCGCGAGGATGCGGCGTTCTTTGGCGTGGAGCCCGGCTGTGAGCTTATCGTGGTCGAGCGCGTGCGCACGGCCGACGGCATCCCTGTCATGCTTGAGAACAACGCCTTTGTGCTCGCCGACCATCCCTACCTGCAGACGCTTGCCGACAAGGACCTCACGGACAATTCCATCTTTGCGCTCGTTGCCGAGCATTCGGGTCGCGCGCCGCTCAAGTCCGACCCTTGCACCGTGGAGATTGCGCTTGCCGATGCTCAAGCGGCACCGCTGCTGGAGGTGCCGGTCGGCGAGCCGCTCTTCTATATGGAGGCTTACTTTACCGATGAAGACGAGCGGCCCTTACTGCTCGGACGCCAAAAGATCGTGGGCTCGCGCTACGTCTTCGACATCTAACGTCCACAGATAGAACAACATAGAACAAATTTGCCGAGATGACTTCACGGGCGTTGTTGCACGTGTTATAAATAGGACAACATAGAACGACAGCAGGTACGAGCTGCCGTCGCTCAAAGCCGCCCCACAAGGAGGAACATCAGGATGAACGCACATGATCTGGTTCAGGAAATCATTGAGCGCAAGGGCAAGATCGAGAATGTCTTTTGGATCGCTTGCGGCGGTTCGATGATCGACCTGATGCCGGCCAACGAGCTGCTCAAGCGCGAGGCCACCACGTTTACCTCGACGGTCTACACGGCACGCGAGTTTTGCCTGATGGCCCCCAAGAGCCTAGGGCCGAAGTCGCTCGTTATTGCCTGCAGCCACAGCGGCAACACGCAGGAGGTCGTCGACGGCTGCGAGATGGCGTTGGCTGCCGGCGCCGAGGTCGTCGCCCTCACCGACTGCGAGGGCTCCAAGATCGACAACGGCAAGTGGACCACCTGGGTCTATCCGTGGGGCGAAGGCGTGCCGCAGGCCGAGGTACCGCAGGGCATCGGCGCTCTGATCGCCGCCGAGCTGCTCGACCAGCAGGAAGGCTACGAGGCACTTGCCGACATGTATGCCGGTCTTAAGCAGATGGATGCCCTGTTGCCCGCTGCCCGCGAGAAGGTCAACGCCGAGCTGGGCACCCGTTTTGCCGAGCTCTGCCAGCAGCACAAGTTCTTCTATATCCTGGGCTCTGGCCCCAACTTTAGCCAGACCTACGCCATGGCCATCTGCTCGCTCATGGAGATGCAGTGGCAGCACTGCTGCTATATTCACTCCGGCGAGTACTTCCACGGCCCGTTCGAGGCCACCGAGCCCGGCGTGTTCTACTTTGTGCAGCTTGGCGCCGGCGAGTGCCGCCCCATGGAGGAGCGCGCTCTTGCGTTCCTCAACACGCACACCGATACGGTCATGGTGCTCGATGCACTCGAGTACGGCGTGGGCGACGTGCCCGCCAGCGTGCGTTCGTGCCTGGAGCCGATCTTCTTCTACAACATGAGCTGCGAACTGCGCGCCGCCCGCGGCAAGGTCTTCGACCACAGCCCCGAGGTTCGTCGCTACATGGGCATCGAGCAGTACTAAGTAACGGGAAAAGCATTCACCTTCGATTCGCAAGTGAACAGCGTGCGTAAAAAGCGGGCCGC
>UQTD01000041.1 GCA_900543845.1 uncultured Collinsella sp. | reverse complement strand
ATATGACCCGCGTGACCGCAAACGGCTATTTTGACGCCGAGGATTCCGAGCAGGCGCGCTTTGAAAAGCGGAAAGCGCTGAACGCGCAGCGCACCGAGGACTATAAAAACGGCAGCAATGCGCTGGCGGGCGGCGTTGTCGATCCATTACCGGAGGATGCGCCGCAGTTTGTAGCGGACTATTACGCCTACTACAAAACTCCGCGAGGCTACCATCCCCGCAGCCTGAACTCCAACGGTGGCTGGAATGTGACGTCCTCGCTGTCGTTCCTGAATATGCCGATTTTGCAATACAGCAGCGAAATTCGCTCCGCGGTACTGCTGGTGCATGGCGAGAAAGCACACTCCCGCTATTTCAGCGAAACCGCGTACAGCAAGCTGACGGGGGACAACAAGGAATTGCTCATTATCCCCGGTGCCAGCCACACCGACCTCTACGATCAGATGGACGTCATTCCGTTTGGAAAGCTGAAAGCGTTCTTTGAGGAGTATTTGAAATAAGACGCACCTTGCTTTTTACTTATTAACGGTCATGCATTTAGCGAGGACGGTTTGCGGCAAGACGCCTCGCCGCGCTACTAGTCGTCGGCCCGCGCCGCCGAGAACAAGGCACCCAAGTCTGCCTGGATCGCCTCTGCCTTGCTTCCAAGCTGCAGCGGAGCCGAATCGCCCGAGATGTTCACGCTCAGCAGGTGCGCATCCGGCAGCTTTGCGGTCATGCTCCAGAACGGGAGTGTAATGATGCCGGGGGTCATCTCGCCCACGCCGAGCTCCAGCAACAGCACGCGGCTACTACCGCGCTCGCGCACGAAGCGCTCGTATCGTTCGAGACTCTCGCGCCATACCGTGCCCAGCAAAAACGTGTCGTCTCGCACCCACGGCACAAGCTGCCAGCCGCAGTGCGGGCATCGGGGGACATCATCGCTGCGGATCTCGAAGCCCGCACTGCCCACGTGGTTGTAGTGATTGGCGTGAAGGCGGCCGTTGGAAAGAAACTCATTTCCGTGGGGAAGAAACTTCTCGGTGAGTAAAGCTCATCGGAGCGGGGATAGAGCTTTGTCTGCGGGGTACGAAATGCTGGCTAGCGGTTGCGACGCCTTGTTGCAGAAATGCCAACTGCCGCAACTACACCACCGGCAACACTCAGGGCGGCTGCCATCGCACCGTTGTCGCCCGTCGCGGGTAAGGTGGTCCCGGCTGGTTTAACCGCCGCTACTGCCTTAGTGGAAACGGGATTTGCCGCGGGCTTGTCTGCCTTGGGCTGCGGTGTGGGCTCGGGCTTGGTTTCCGGTTCGGGTTTGACCTCTGGGCTCGGTTTAACACTTGGATCGGGTTTGGAACCGCTCGTATCGGTTGCAATCAAGTGCACGTCGCTGTCGAAGACGTAGCGGATGTAGTAATCGTGCCGCGTTTCGTGCATAATCCCCTGCCCTCTGTCGAAGTCACGGTCAACGTGTGTGCCAAGGTAGGTTGAGCTGTTGAGGTCCAGCCTGTAAGGGATTTGGTCGTCGGCGTAACTGCCTGTAAAGACTACGGTTGCTCTAACGTGATTGTCGATCATGGTCAGGGCAATAGAGACGCTGGCCTCTTTGGGGTTCTCGGTTTTTATAAGGCTTTCGGTATCGGTGTCGATCTTGAAGAGATGGACGGTGTCGTTAAGCCCGTAGATGAAGTCCTCGGGTTTGTCGGAGAAATCGTATACAAACGCCTCATTCTGGACCAACATGAAGGCAGGAGGGAGCTCCAGGTCATAGTTATGATCGACGACGGGGGTTGCTGCGAGGCTGCCTTCCGCGTTGACTTCGTCGCAGGTGATGGGTGCTGCGACATCGGGTTCGGGCATTTCGGTCGCCAGTGCTGCGCAGGGTAGCAAAAGCTGCCCAGCCATAAGAATGCTTACTCCGAAGGCGACGACTCTGGCGCCTGCATGAAGCTTGACGTTGCGGATAGACAGACCAGTGCGTTTGTTATGGGTTTGCGGTGCAACATGCTGTCCATACATAAGGCGCTCCTTGTTCGTAGGCCGGTTTCCGTGGATCTATATTGCGCCTGCCCGATTCGGTCAGGATCATACACGCGAACGCTCACGCGAGCAGGAGAAAGCTCTAGTTAATTTTCCCACAGTCGACACTTTGCGGCCAACGATTTGCTGTTCAATTTTCGGAGAGAGTCAAGACAGTCGAGGAGTTATCAGGCGGTGAGATTATGTCTAGAGAACACTGACGAGAAATGTGGCCTGCGGACGACTGAATAGCTCCATCTGTTTTGGTTACAACAAAATGTGTGCCGCGCGCCTGCGGCATGAAGGAGGGAGATTTCTATGAATATCGTTGTATTGAGCGGCAGCCCGCGTAAGGGCGCCAATACCGATACCATGGTCGAGGCGTTTGCCGAGACCGCGCGTGAGGGCGGCAATACGGTCGAGGTCGTCCGTGTTGCCAGCAAGAAAATCGCTGGTTGCCTGGGGTGTCAGTATTGCTTCGCCCATGAGGGCACTTGCGTGCAGAAGGATGACATGGCCGACGTGATCGAGTCGCTGAAAGGCGCCGATATGGTTGTCTTCGCTTCGCCTATCTACTGGTTTGATATCACTGCGCAGGAGAAGGCCGCCATCGACCGCCTGTACGCCTTCGGTGCTACAGGCTTCCCGTTCACCAAGACGGCCCTTTTGCTCGATAGCCACAGCGAGGGCGTCTATGATGCAGCGATTGCTATGTATAGGGCCACATGCGCGTACTGCAAGTGGGAGGACCAGGGCATTGTCACCATTAGCGGCATGACCGAGCGCGACAGCATGGCCTCCTCGCCCAAGTTGGAAGAGGTGCGAGAGCTCGCTCGCAAGCTCGCCTAAGGACAAGAAGAACGCATGGCAATCGGTGTTGGTGGAAAATGCTTGCTATCCTTACCAAGAGGAATGCTGATTGCCATGCGTTGATGCTTCCGCGGACAATTCCGGCGTGCTAAAACGCCTTCTCGTTCAAGAATTCCCTGAACGCGGGAATGTCAAAGCCAACGAGACCACGCCCGCGCTCTCCAATGACGCCGTCCTCCAGGAGGCGGCGTTTGTATTGGCTTGCGTAGTTGCTGGCGACGCCCATGCGTTTGGCTATCTCCGAGACCCTGCTGGGGCCAGAATCGGGCAGCATCGCGAGCAAAAACTCAATGTCTTTATCGGAAAGCTCCCGATAGGTCGTTTTGAGAATTCGATCGCGCAGCTCCATGCGTGCGAGCAGGGAACCCTGCTGGACATCGGATGTACTGAATTGGGGCGAGCTCTCCGAAACATCCCAAGTGCGATATCCGACGAGCTGCATCATGTAGGGGAATCCGTCGACGGCCTTCACAGCATCCTCGAGCGCTTCTGGTGTGATTGAACGTCCTCCGGCCTCAACGGTTTTGCGAAAGGCGTTTGCAATTTCAACGTCAGTGATTCGTCCTAGCTGATGATATTGGGAACGCCTGAGGAACGAGACGGAATCGTTACGCAGCAGTGCCGATACTTTGTAAGGCAGCCCTGCCATGAGTAGGGCAACTTTTTTACCTTCGCGTACAAAGTGCTGGTAAACAGAGGCAAATTGAAGCATTTCTTCGAGATCGACTGTGACTTCATCGATGGTGATGAGAAGTCCGATGTCATGTTTTTCGAGTTGTTTAAAGATGCCATTCATGCGTGTGCGCCAGTTGCTCTGGGCCTTTTGAGCATATGTCCAATCGAGACCCACTGGACCAATTTGAACGCCGTTTATGCGCACGTGAGGCTGTGAGAGGTAGCTGTCTGCCGCCTCTTCGGTTCGCTCGATAATATCTTCGAGCATGCCAGGCATGGCGGAGACATTTGCTGCGATCCATGGTGGCCCCTTTGCAGGTTTTGCTAACTTTTGCAACTTTTGCTAAATTTTGCAAGTTTTGCTAATGGCTTAACATGCCTTGTGCCGTGGGATTGCGGGAGTGAAAAACGGGGAGTTCTATTATTCCGACTACGTTGCAACGAGCGGGGCCCGGAGCGCGATGTTGCTGCGCTTCGGGCCCCACCGTTTTGAGAGCTTATGGCGGTTCTGCCGCTGTCCTAGTCAAACAGACTGGGCATGTCGTTTTCTTTCATAAGGGCACCGGCGGAGGGGAGGCTCTGTGCGGTGAACTTCTCGGCCGAGACGCCGGCGCCAAGAATCTCCTCGGTCGTGCCGACGGTGGTGACCGAGCGGCCCTTCTTGGCCGTAAAGGCCTGGACGCCCTGCGTGCTGGTGGTCGTCTTGGTCTTGAGCAGCGATGTGTTGAAGTTCATCAAACGATAGTCGCTCGAGACCAGTGCGATGTCGCGATCTTCCTTGAGCACCTGGGCATACAGCAGCTTGCTGCCACCGTAGATGGCGTTCTTGAGGCGCTTGCGGTTGGTCTTGGTGACGTATCCAGAAAGCGCGACGCGCACCACGCGGCCGTTCTCAAAGACGAACAACACGTCGGCCTTGTAGTCCTCGGGGTCGATGACCCAGATGACACTCTCGTCGGGTTCCATCTCAAGATCGGTCGGCAGGTACGAGCCCAGCTGGGCCGACTTGGTGTCCTCAAATGCCGCAACCTTGCACTTGTACACCTGGCTCTTGTTGGTAAACACGAGCAGCTCGTGCGTGTTGGAGGACGGGAACTCAATAAAGGGTTTGTCGCCGTCCTTGTACTTGAGCGTGGTGGCCTTCTTGAGTACGCGGTCCGTCATCTTCTTAAGGTAGCCATCGCGCGAGAGCATGATGGTGACCGGGTACTCCTCGACCTCGGGCTCCAAGCTTACTTCGATAACCTCATGGGGCTCGATCCTGCCCGTGCGGCGCGGCATCACGTACTTCTTGTTGACCGCGGCCAGCTCGTCGCTGATGACCTTCTTGATGTTGTCCTCGCTGGAGAGGATCTCCTCAAGTTCGGCAATCTCGCCCTCGAGCTTGGCGATGTCCTTGGTGCGATTGAGGATGTACTCCTCGTTGATGTTGCGGAGCTTGAGCTCGGCAACAAACTCGGCCTGGGTTTCGTCGATGTCGAAACCGCGCATAAGGTTGGGCACGACCTCGGCCTCGAGTTTGGTGCCGCGGATGATGGCGATGGCCTTGTCGATGTCGAGCAGAATTGCCTCAAGGCCGTGCAGCAGGTGCAGGCGCTCGGACTTTTTGCCCAGGTCAAAGTTAATGCGGCGACGCGTGGACTCAATACGCCACTTGACCCACTCGTGCAGGATCTGGCGCACGCCCATAACACGGGGATAGCCGTCGACGAGCACGTTGAAGTTGCACGAGAACGAGTCTTGCAGCGTGGTCGAGCGATAGAGCTTGGCCATGAGCTTGTCGGGGTCGACACCGCGCTTAAGGTCGATGGCGATGCGCAGGCCCGAGAGGTCGGTCTCGTCGCGGATGTCAGCGATCTCCTTGACCTTGCCCTCTTTGGAGAGCTTGACGATGCGCTCGATGATGACATCGGTCTTGGTGGTGTAGGGAATCTCGTAGACCTCGATGATGCGCTCTTCGGGAATCCAACGCCAGCGGGAGCGGATCTGGAAACTGCCAAGGCCGGTCTCGACGATCTTCTCCATCTCCTCGCGGCGGTAAATGATCTCGCCGCCGGTCGAGAAGTCGGGCATGGGCATATACTCGAGCAGGTCGCAGTCGGGATCCTGCAGGTAGTGCATGGTGGCGGTGCAGACCTCGTTGAGGTTGAAACCGCAGATGTCAGAAGCCATGGCGACGCCGATGCCCTTGTTGGCCGAGACGAGGATGTTAGGGAACGTGGTGGGCAGCAGACGCGGCTCCTTCATGGCGCCGTCGTAGCTGTCGACGAAGTCGACCGGATCCTTGTCGATGTCCTTGAAGATCTCGGCGCTGATGGGGGAGAGCTTGGCTTCGGTATAACGCGAGGCGGCGTAGCTCAGGTCGCCCGAATAGTACTTGCCAAAGTTGCCCTTCGACTCAACGAACGGCGCGAGCAGCGCCTCGTTGCCGGTGGCCAGACGTACCATCGTCTCGTAGATCGCGGCGTCGCCGTGCGGGTTGAGCTTCATGGTCTGGCCCACGATGTTGGCGCTCTTCTGGCGCTCGCCCTTGAGCAGACCCATCTTGTACATGGTGTAGAGCAGCTTGCGGTGCGAGGGCTTAAAGCCGTCAATCTCGGGGAACGCACGCGAGACATTGACGCTCATGGCGTAGGGCATGTAGTTGACCTCGAGCGTCTGCGTGATCGGCTGGTCGGTGACCTCGGAGTGCAGGCCGATGACGTTCTCGGCGTTGACCTGCTTTTTCTTTGGCTGGTTCTTCGTCTTTTTCTTTGCCACGATTTCCTCTTGAACTTCTTATGGGCCGTCGTTATCGATTTGCTGCTACTGCAGGTCCAGCTGGTCCAGGTATTCCCTGCCGTGCTCGGAGATGTGGCGCTTACGGCCCGCCTCGTCGTTGCCCAGCAACAGGTTGAACATGGTTTCCATTTTGGTGACGTCCTCGGGCTCCACCTTGATTAGGCGACGCGTCTCGGGGTTCATGGTGGTGAGCCACATCATGTCCGGATCGTTCTCACCAAGACCCTTGGAGCGGTTGATGGAGCACTTCTGGTCGCCAATCTCCTTGAGAATGCCGTTCTTCTCGAGCTCGGTGTAGGCAAAGTAGGTCTTTTCTTTGCAGTTGATCTCGTAGAGCGGCGACTCGGCGATATACACGTAGCCCTCGTCGATAAGTGTGGGCACCAGGCGGTAGAGCATGGTGAGCACGAGCGTGCGGATGTGATAACCGTCGACGTCGGCATCCGTACAGATGATGACCTTGTTCCAGTTGAGGTTGTCCAGGTCAAAGGCACCGAGGTTCTTGATGCGCTTGTCTTTGATCTCCACGCCGCAGCCCAGCACGCGCATGAGGTCCATGATGATGTCGGACTTAAAGATGCGCGGATAGTCCTCCTTTAGGCAGTTGAGGATCTTGCCGCGGACGGGCATAACGCCCTGGAACTCGGCATCGCGCGAGGTGCGGATGGCACCTGCTGCCGAGTCGCCCTCTACGATGTAGATCTCGCGGCGGCTCTTGTCCTTGGAGCGGCAGTCGATGAACTTCTGCACGCGGTTGGCCATGTCGGTCTTCTGCTGTAGGTTGGTCTTGATGCTCTGGCGCGTCTTTTCGGCGTTCTCGCGCGAGCGCTTGTTGATGAGCACCTGCTCCATGATCTTGTTGGCGGCATCTTTGTTCTCGATCAAGTAGGTCGAGAGGCGCTCCTTAAAGAATGCCGTCATGGCCTGCTGGATAAAGCGGTTATTGATGGCCTTTTTGGTCTGGTTCTCGTAGGACGTCTGGGTGGAGAAGCAGTTGGTCACCAGTACCAGGCAGTCCTGGACGTCCTGCCACTTAATGCCGCTCTCGTTTTTGTTGTACTTGCCCTGTTGCTTGATGTAGGCATCGATGGCGCTGGTCAGAGCGCTGCGGGCAGCCTTCTCGGGCGAGCCGCCGTTCTCGAGCCACGATGAGTTGTGGTAGTACTCCTGCATCATGAAAGTGCGCGAGAAGCACATGCAAGCAGTGATTTTTACGTTGTAGTCGGGCAAGTCCTCGCGATCGCGACCGCGACGGTCGGCCTCGATAAAGAAGGGCTCGGTGAGGTAGTCGGTACCGACCTTCTCGAGCACGTAGTCTTCGATGCCCTTGGGATAGCAAAAGTCCTCTTCGGAAAACTCGCCATCGTCACCTTCGATGCGTAGGCGGAAGGTCACGTTGGCGTTGACCACGGCCTGACGGCGCATGGTCTCGCGATACCAGTCGTGGGGAATGTTGATCGAGGTAAAGACCTCAAGATCGGGACGCCACTTGATGGTGGTACCGGTGCGGTTCTCGTCGCTGGGCTCAATCTCGAGCGCCTTCTTTTTGGCGCCGACGACCTTGCCCTTCTTAAAGTGCAGGGAGTACTTGTTGCCGTCGCGCCAAACCGTGACGTCCATGTACTCGGAGGCGTACTGGGTCGCGCAGGAGCCCAGGCCGTTGGTACCGAGCGAGAAGTCGTAGTCGCCGCCCTGGTTGTTATTGTATTTGCCGCCGGCGTAGAGCTCGCAAAAGACGAGCTCCCAGTTAAAGCGCTTCTCGGAGGGGTTCCAGTCGAGCGGGCAGCCGCGGCCGTTGTCCTCTACCTGAATGGAGCCATCGCGAAAGGCGGTAAGGGTGATGAGCTTGCCGTAGCCCTGGCGCGCCTCGTCAACGGCGTTGGACAGGATCTCAAAGGCAGCGTGTGCACAGCCATCGAGTCCGTCCGAGCCAAAGATGACGGCGGGGCGCAGGCGTACGCGTTCCTCGTCCTTGAGCTGGCGGATACTGTCGTTACCATAGTTTGCGGTGTTTTTTGCCATACTCGCTCTCTCGGTGCTCCTTTGCTGCGTTTAAGTCATATAGATAGTCAAGGTAGCATAGCCCAGCCCACAGACGATTCCAACCAACACGAAATCCATCGAACAATCGTTCGATTAGATAATGAATGCTCGGGATGCGGGAGGAGCCTGTTCTATCCAAACATCTGCGGCAGGTCGATGAAGACGGTTCGATCGCTTTCGCCAGCTTCGAAGCCCGAACGGGAGAAGAATCCATAGCGATGGCACTTGAGCCCCGTTGCCTCGACTTGGGTGATTTCCTCGTCGACCATTTTTTGCGTGACGGGGGATTTGCGAAACTTTGCTTCGTAGAATGCGTAGCCCTCGGGGTCTTGCGTTACCACATCGAATTCGCCGCTCGCTTTGTTTGCGGGATCGTCGTACCAGTACTTGCCTATGGCGTCGAAAGCCGGTTCGATCTTGCCGGTCCTGTTCTGCCGCACGAGGTATTGACGGCAGATCTCCTCGAACATATGAGGAACGTAGTTTTCCTCGAAGTCTTGGAAGACGTGACGATCATAGAAGACTTCCGGGTCGAGCAGCTGACGTGCTGAGGCATTGCGGAAAACATAGCGATAGTAAAAGAGCGAAAGCGGATCCACTACAAAGTAGCCAGACTTGCGCTTGTTCGTAGGGTCGTTGATGGGTGCACGCTTTTGGACGATTTCGAGTGACATGAGCTTGTCGAGCACGTCTGCCATGGCCGGACCGCTCGAGACGTGCGACTGTGCCAGCACGTCCCCCCAACGGGAGTAACCTTGTGCGAGAGCCCCGAAAACTTCGTTGGCGTTGGTCATCTTCGAGATCTCGGCGTTGAGATAGGACGGCACCTCGCTTTCTAAGCGGGCGCCAGGTTCCGTGACGAGCTCGATGATGTTGTCGCGTACGCTTTGGGATTGATCGATGAGGCGATTGTAAAAGGGGATACCGCCAAAAACGCTATAGAGCCGCACCTTGTCCTCGGGCGAGAACGCGGGATAGAACTTCGCAGCGTCAAAGTAATCCATGGGCTTAAGCTCAAGCGCGAGATCAATTCGCCCGTAGAGGGGGCTTTCATGCTCGATGAGGGATTTCATAATCTCAACGTAGGAGCCGCACAGGACAATGTTTAAACGTGAGTCTTCCCTGTGGTCGTCGATTGAGGTCTGAAGAATGCTGTCTAGGCCTTTAACCGCATCTCTCAAGTAGGGGTATTCGTCGAGAACGAGGGTAATGTTCTTGTCTTTAGCTTGGGCAAACAGAAATTCGATGAGCTCGCGGATGCCTCTGAAGGCGAGCGGAGGAAAGCTCAGCGCTTCAGCAACAAGGACGGACAGACTCTCGAGGTTGTCTGCCTCGGAGGTTTGGCGGCACTCGTAATAGACCGTTGCGACGTCCGACAAATCGGTTAGCGCCTGCTTGATGAGCTCACTTTTTCCGACGCGACGCCTGCCGTAAATGAGAACATTGCGCTGCTCGGGTGCTTTGAGCGTTTTCTTAATACGGGCGAGCTCACGCTCCCTGCCAATAAATTCCACTTACTCGGTTCCTTCCGACTCGGTTTTATCCGAGTTAATTGTATCGCATGGATCAGTTTATGCTCGAGTTTACTCGGACAAAACCGACTCGGTTCTGCCCGAGTAAATTTGAAGACGACCGAATGCGTCTTGCTGCGTTTGCGGTTGGATACGTTGTCGAAAACGTGTCGTGCGGATTGTTGGATCGAATCAAACATTGGGACAGACGTCTCGTTTTACGGGCCGAGGGCGTGCATGTGCGAGTTCTTTTGGCCCATAAGGAACGCTGGTGGGTCGTTATTTGGGCCACGGGTCACTTCGCCGGCGCCGTGTTTCGTCATACGCTCATAGTGGAAGCCGGTGCCACGGGGCCGACTTGGGGCTCGGGCAACGGATGAGCTGCAAGCGAAAGGAGCGGTGAGGATGATGAAGCCCATGACGAAGAAGCTGCTGTTAGGAATTCCCACCGTGACGCTTTCGGCTGTGTTGGCGTGTACGCTTGCCGGCTGCGGCGGTACTGCGCCGAGTGGCTCGGGCGGGAGCGCGCCTGTGCGGGAAAAGCCCAAGGCCTATGATTCGCAGACGGTCGAGGTGGCAGGTATTACCTATGAGTCGGTGGCTCATGGTACGTTCTATCGCGGCGATGCCAAGCTGCAGGACGGCTTTTACCTGCACATCAAGATCACCAACAACAACACAAAGAACAGGACGTTCAGTTCCTTTAACGTGCATGCTGCCCAGGGCGATCTTGAGGCAGGCGACCCGTTGTTTACTTCCGGCAAGGCGGCCGTGCTCGACTACGTTGCAAGCGAGGCTCCCGATGATCTGCACAAGGGAATTGACCTTTCCGAGAGGCCAGATATCGGCCCGGGCGAGACCGTTGAGTACGTGTATTTCTGGGCGCCCAAGACGGCGTACTACGGGCCCATCACTGTCGAGTTCGTAGACGCTTACGCCCCCGCCAAGAATCATGAGGCCATGTACTTTGACGCCACGGGATGCGAGACCAAGGAGTTCGAGGCGGCCGGCGGCGTGGCCGATTCTGGCGAGAAGGCAGATTTAACGGGCATCGACTGCGCATCGTACAGCATCGAGGCCGCCGATGGGTACACGCTGGATTCGTCCGACGAAGAGCGCGAAAAGGCAAACTTCTTCCACGACGAGACTGGAGGATGCCTGAACATCAGCATCTTCCCGCGCTCGCCGGAGGAAGAGGTTGCAAGCCTAGAGCAGGTCTACGAAGGCAAGGAGACAACAACCGACCAGGTCGAGTACAACGGCATAACGTGGCTGCGCTTTACCGGTCCCGACAACGGCCATACACTGTTTGCGACGGCTCCCGCAACGGGTGAAACCGTCCGCGTGTCGATCGGCTGGAAGATCGATTGGGACGCCGCCGTGCCCATGATGGAGGCTCTGAAGCTCAAGTAACAGGCTGCGATTCCCACGTCAGGCGGCTCAGGGCTGGCTCCGAGTTATCGGGGCCAGCCCCTTTTGGTGTTCGATGAGCCGAGTCGGCGTCTCTCGCAAAGGTAACTGAGAGCTAGTGAGGCTTATCAGAATTGACCTCATCGGCGGTGTCTTTTTCGAGCGCCGTGCGGCGGGCGCTGTAGGCGACGAGGCCGGCGCCGGCTGCGGCGAGTGCTGCAGCGGCTGCCGTAAGGGGAACGTTGACATCGCCCGTGCCCGCAAGCGTGCCCGCTTTTCCGGAGCGCTTGTTATTGCCGTGGTCCTTGCCACTGCCGGAGCTGCTTCCGCCGGAGCCGCCGCCCTCGTCAGTACCGCCGCCGCTCGGGTCACCATCGCCTTCAGCTGTCATCGGGGCGTCGTGAAGTCCTGTCGTATCCGCGCTGTCGCATACGCCGACCTGAACTTCTGAGCGTTCGCATGACGCGTCGGGTACATGAAGCTCGTGCAGTACGGCACCCAGCGCCGAGTTTGCGCCCGGTCGAATTTCCTCGAGCGTTACGGGATCGAGCGCTACCAGGTCACGCGCCTTCGCATACAGCGTGACGCGTTTGCCCACTTCGTCGCCCCAACTCTCGGGGATGGCGAAGCTCATGCGGAACTGTGCCGTGCAACCCGGTGCCAGCACGGCGTTGCCGTTGTCGGCTACCAGCGGGTGCGTTGCAAAACGTGCGCCCAGCGTCTCGAGCGCGTACTTCACGTGTGCCATGTCGTTGGCCGAAGCGTCCTCGGCAAGCTCTGGATCGTAGATTGAAGCCATGCGTGCGTTCAGTCCGAATCCGATGGAAGCGCTGGAGAACGGCTGGCTGGAGCCCTCTCGGTACAGATCGATCGTGCCGGCGGTCAGCAAGGTGTTGCCGTCGTTTCGCACCGTGACTATGAAGGATTCGCCTGCTGCTCCGGGCACCACCGCGCCCGAGGTGGCGACCGCGCCCGTCGGAGTGGCACACGCCACCAAGGGCACTTCGATGCCGTGCAGCTCTGCCTCGCTCTTCTCCGCGCTCACAATGTGCGTGGCGAGTGCGGAGAGCATGCCTCCCGACGTCAAAAATGTCGTTATCTGATCGGCGGGATGGTCCAGCTCGCACATCACGAACGGCTCCGTGAACAGATCGCCTGCCAAGGTGCTGGCGAAGATGCGGAAGTGCTTGCCCATCACTGCTACTGGGTTGCCTTCTTCGTCGTAGGTTTGTCCCACCTTGCCATCGGTGTTCTCTACATAGAGCACGCACCTGCCGTTGTTGCTTACGCTAAACGATGCCGGGCCACAGCCTGCGGCACCCACGGGCTGCGTTGCAAATGCCGATGCGCCTCGTGCCCAAGTAATATGCTGCAGCTGCTCGTTGACGGTAGCCAAAAAGCCCGTGTGTTGCGGCCACGGCACCGCGTGGGGTACTGCCGCATCTGGCGACATAACGCCCCAGCCCGCAATGGACTGGCCGATCACGGCGTACGATGCGCAGCCGCAACCGTCTGCGGTCTCGTACGCAACGGGCACCACCATTTTGCCGTTGATATTCTCGGGCTCGCCCAGCTCGATACTCGACGGTGCTTGCGGAAAGCGGAGAACTTGGCGGAACGTCAGGCTGTCGCCCGAAACGTCCGACCATAGGGTAAAGCACTCCAGCGCAACCTCAGCCTCGCTGCCGAGCGCCTTTTCTGCGGTGGTTCCGCGGCGGTGGAGGTAGGCACCCGACAGGCGCCCGTCGACCAGCGTCTTGCCCACCGTGATACGCGGGCACTGCAGGCAATGGTAGCCATCCTCTTGCAGGCGGCCGCGCGAGATGCTGCGCCACGACGTGTGCGACATCACGCGAACTCCGCCGTTGCTTATGCGCAGGCGCACAACGGACAGTATGCCGGATGTGCTCGCCGCATCGAAAAGGGTGTTGTCGCCGTCGGGGCGCTCGCCCGAGACCAGCAGCACGTAGGCGTCCTGGTTTCTCCTCCCGTCTGTATATTCCACCACGTCGAAGTCGTAATCGAATATGCCGTTGCGCTCCACGTCGCCCTCGCCAAACCCAAGGGAGAAGTCCACGGGCGTGGGAGCGGACCACGTGCCGTTCGTTTTTGTATGCACCACCAGGCGCGAGCGACCGTTCTCGCCGTAGCGCACCGAGGCGATACGGAACAAGCACTCCACGCCGGCGATTATCGCCAGCTTCATGTGGGCTTCGCTGAGCACGCCAGCAAACAGCACGTTGTCGCTCGAGGGCCTGATGCCGCCACGCTCGTCCTCCGATACACCAGCAGAATTGGCGTTGGGGTCCGCAGCGGCGTCCCTCGCCTGCCCGATATAGGTGTACTTATACATCGGCGCGGCGTTTTCGTCGTTCTCTATCAGTGCGTGGACGAAATGTTCGACCTGTCCCGTGTCGTCGCTTTCTGCATCCGCCTCGAGCTCAATGCGCGTGACCGACCGGTCCCAATCGCGTACGGTAGGCGCGACATTCCTTGCAGTGGCCTTAACCTCGGCGCGTGCGAGCAGCTCGGCGTTGGTGACGATGGTGGCCGATGCGATAAATTGCGGCACACCACCCGCCTCGGCGTTGCCGGCCGAGCCGAAACAGGCATCCAGCGTGTAAGGCGCATCTCCGCCCAATGCGAGCTCAGAGCGCTGGAGCACATACTGGTTGCCATTGTTCACCGACATATTCCACGAATCGAGGAGTGTGGGCCACGACCCCGACCAAGCCTTGGTGGTCCACTTGAACATTACGAACTGGAGTATCACATCGACATCGACATCTGCACCTACGCGCAGTCGCGGAAGCTGGTGTCCATCTGCCTTCTCGTACCCAATGAACAGCGTGAGGGATGCGGCGCCGCGCACGGCAGACGAGGCGACGCCTGCAACGCCGGCGCCAAAGGTGACGGCAAGTCCAATCTGGATGGTGAACGAGCCAGACGTGTTTGAATAGTCGAGCGAAATGTTTTTAAAAAACGCCGCGCCGCTGCCGTGTGTGTGGGCACCCACGGCGAGCGCCAGCTTCGCCAGCACCCAGGGGTTGACGTTTAGGAAAAACGGCACCGGTCCTAGGGTAAACTGCTCGGTCCAATTGAGGTCGGTTCTTACCTGGAAGAGGGCCTTAATATTGCCGTATGCGGGGTCGTTGTTGTTACCCCAGGTTTTGCCCACCCAATCGTAGGCGAGCGAGCCGTACAGCTGTGTGGCGATATCCATCGTGAACAGCGGCGTGCAATGGTGACGAAGGAGCTTAGTGTTTCTTGGATCGGTTCCCGAACCGGCACTCATACTCTTGTACTGATTCCACTTCCCCTCCATCTCGTCGAGGTAGCGGTTTGCCTGCTTGGCACCCGACTCGCGCGGTGACTTCTTCCAGTACTCTGGATCAGGGTTACCCGAATCGTTCATGTAGCCGACCGGCTTGTATCCTCCGCCAAACAGTACGTACCCGGCAAACGAAAAATCGAACAAAATGGGGAACGAGGGCATCCAGCAGGTGAACTTGTTGCCGCCAATGCCGGGAAACGATGCGGGGAAATCAAACGGAGTGATCTCTTGGTCCATGGTGGTGGGGACGATAGTGGTCGAGCCCGATTCTGCCTTTGCCGCCGGCGCGGCAACAACGGCCATGGGGGATGAGAGCGTGTAGGTTTTGCCCTGGTAGTCGAGGACAAAGCGCAGCTTGCATCCTTCCTCCAGAAGGTTTGACGCTGCATCGAGGAACGTGTCTTCGAGTGTGAACGTCGCCAGATTATCCGCGCCCGATGCGCTGGCCTTGACTTGGCCAATCTGCGTGACGCTTTCGGGTGAGCTGCCCGCGGCAGGCGTCACTTTGTTGATGTGCAGCGTTGCCTGTCCACCCTGTGGCAGATGTGCCTGCACGGTAAAGGCGTGCGTATCGGGCTGTTCGTTTGCCGTGTCGTCCTTTGGCAATGCCATGAACGTGGCTTCAGCGTACTGGATGTCCCATTCGTCGAATGTGAGCTGGCGGAAGTACGGCTCGCCGTCGGAAAGCGGACGCGTGGGCGCGGTTATGGCGGTGCCGCCCTGGATACGCGCAAGGGGAATCTCGACATCGCGGTAGCCCGCCATGCTAATGGAGATGCCGCCGTTAAAGTCGTACGCGTCGAGAAGCGTTGCCTCGTCCACGTAGCCTTCCGAAAGCGGCGCGACCTCAAAGATGGCCGTGCCCTCGTCGTCGGTCGTGGCGGAGAGCTGCTTGCCCGCGGCATAACGCGACGCGAGCGTGACCTGGGCTCCCTTGATGGGCATATTCTTGTTGGCGACGTCGACCACGACCACACCAAACATGGTGCGCGAGAGAACGAGCACCCTGAAGGGGTCTTTTTCGTCGGCATAGGCTTCGGTGGGCGCGAACGGCAATATGAAGGCGTTTGCGCTTCCCGGCACGCGCGGCAGCATGATGCCTGCCAGCGAGGATGCTCCGGCGATAAGTAACGAACGGCGATCAAGCATTTTGGGCTCCCATCCCGCAGGTATCGGTGGAAATAATCCAATTATGCGAGAAGGCGCCACGTGGCGGTAGTGCCGTTCAAGGGTCAAAATGTCCAATTTGAGCGTGCGAAAGCGTTGGGCCTCCGGGACGCTTTCGATATGCCGGGCAGTCTGGCCGCTAGCGCAACATGTGGGCAATCAGCTCGGCGCGAGTTCCGATACCAAGCTTGGCATACACTCCTGATAGGCGGTTTTTGACGGTGCCCGGCGATACTCCCATGTGGCGTGCGATTTCGGCGTTGGTCCACCCACGACAGGCGAGCATAGCCATGGTGAATTCCGTGGTCGTTAGATCGTCGGCCACGTCCTCGCCCGAATCGGGGTTGTGGATGCGCCGCCAACCGTAGCTGAATCGATACGTGATCTCGATGATGCGCGCGAAGTCGTCAGGGTATTGCGATTTTAGGCATGCCTCGATGAGTCCCTGCAAAAGGCCGTGGTGTTCGCCGATGAGCTCGATAAGGCCGTCGGGACGCGCAATGTCCCAAGCGGTTCCGAAGTGTGCCTTTGCGGCGTCGACGTCTTTGAGGCTCATGCATGCCATGGAAGCCGACAGGTGCAGGAACAGCTCCGAGATGGGATAACTCCCCTGTTTCATGATCAGGGCGTTTTCCGCCATGCCCAGGCTGCGGCCATATTCGCCGCGTAGGTACAGGGCATGCGCCATCACGTAGCTGGCGAACAGGCGCAGGCCTTCGGGCAGATGCGCCGCAAGCGGATAAAACTCTTCGGCGGAATGCGGGGAAGGCAAGTGCAGCAGGACGCTCGCAGCGGAGGCGAACAGGATATGCGTGGCGTGGACGGCGGACGATTCCTCGTCAGTTGGCGTATCGAGGATGCCTGCAAGGCAACGGCGGGCATCGGCGATACGGTTGAGCGACAGACTGGCATATCCGCAGATAAGGCATGCGGAATAGCGCAGTGCGGGGTCGGTGGCGTCAAGATAGGGGCGCGCCGTCTTGGCGGCGAGGGTGGCCTGTCCGCGAAAGTACAGCGCTTCTGCCGTGGCAATGGCGCGCGAATCGGGGTCGGAAATGCCTGCAACCGCAGCGTCAATCTGCCCCGGCACAAAGGCAGTGCACATCAACGGCATGGGAATGCGCGGGTAGCCATCGCAGTCCATCTTCCATCTCCCATCAGGTGGCAACAATGCAGCAATTGTACTCCTGTTGCTCGGGACTGGAATTTTTGGGTATTGCCTACGATTATGCCGAACGTATAAAGGAAGACTAGCGGCTCTCTTGAACCCGAGGTCGAAGGGGGCGTTGTACAAGGCATATGGGGCCGAGTGGAAGTGGATCAAAAGAGCGTTACTTGACGTTTCATGCATAATGCCAACCGCCCCGCGACATCACGTTCGCAGCGCGCAGGGGCCGGAGAATCTTCGCGATAAGAGTTGACGTCTAATACCTTGCATCGTATAGTTTGTATAGCATAGTATATGACGAGAGGAGGTGTGCGGATGGAGGCACAGATGAAGCGCGGCTTCCTGGAGGCCTGCGTGCTCGCGGCCGTCTCCGGCGAGGAGTCCTACGGCTACCAGATCGTGAAGGACGTACCGGCGAGCATGGGGCTCACGGAGTCGACGCTCTACCCGCTGCTCAAGCGCCTGGAGAAGGCCGGGTACATCACGGCGCGCTCCGCCGAGCACAACGGGCGGCTGCGCCGGTACTACCGCATCACGGACGACGGGCGAGCGCGCATCGAGGAGTTCCTGGCCGAGTGGCCGTCCGTACGGGAGATTTACGCATACGTTGAGGAGGCGCACCATGACGCGCGATGAGTTTCTGGGCCGGTTGGGCGAGCTGCTCGCCTGCCTGCCGGCCGAGCAGGTGGAGGAGACCAAGGCGTTCTATGCGGAGGCCATCGCCGACCGCATGGAGGACGGTATGAGCGAGGAGGAGGCCGTGGCCGCCATGGGCACGCCCGGCGAGGTGGCGGAGGCCACGCTCGACGACCTG
>UQTD01000040.1 GCA_900543845.1 uncultured Collinsella sp. | reverse complement strand
CAGGCCGCCGAGGCCGAGCGTGAGCGTGCGGCACAGGAGTTCGAGCAGAGCGAGGCCGAGCAGCCGGAGCCTGTCGATGTTGCCGGCGCCACGACGTCCTTCGAGGCTCCGCAGCCGACATCCGCTGACGTTGCCGAGGCTACGACGTCCTTCGAGGCGCAGCAGCCGGTCGATGGCACCATGTCATTCGATGCCACGATGACGTTTGAGAAGCAGGGCACCGCAATTGCCGAGCCCCTTCCCATCTCCGATGATGCCCAGGACGTCGCCGATGATTCGGTTGTTGACGAGGCCGATTCCGTTGAGGCCAGCGCACCCGAGCAGGTCGAGGCTCCTGCTATGAAGCAGGAGTCCCCTGCGATTGACGAGGCTCCCAAGACGGATGAGTCCAGGCCTTATTCTACGCAGATCTTTACCATGCCCGCGCCGAGCGACCCCGGTGCCACGGTGGCCAATGTCGCTCCCACGCAGGACGAGACAGTTGACTCCCTCATGGCGCAGATTTCGTCTCAGGTGCCTGCGCGCCAGCATATGAATATCCCCGATCCGGCCTCCGCGCCTGCGCCCTCTTCGTCGCCGCTGGCCTCGGTCCCCGATCCGTCGCTGCCTTCGATGCAACAGGCCAACGTCGCGTCCCGCACGTCGCTGTTCGATCTTCCCGATCCTTCGGCACAGACAAATGATCCCTTTGCGACGGCGCAGGGGCCCGAGCCCACATCGGCACCGGTTGCGACCCCCATGCCCATCTCCTCGGGCGCACAGCCGCTCGAGACCATCTCGGCTCCTGCTTCGACGGGCGCCAAGCCGCAGAAGCGTGGCCTGGGTGGCTTGTTCGGTCGCAAAAAGAAGAACGAGCAGGACAGTATGAGCGACTGGCTGGGCGTCGAGGACGATTACGATGCCAAGAAGTCTGGCCGTGGCATTGGCTCGTGGGATAACTTCGAGGATGACGACGACGGTTGGAAGGGCGGCGCCACCTCTTCCGATGGTGCTTCTGCCGAGGATATGCTCTCGGCCGTTGCCTCCATGGGTGACGATGAGCTGCTCGGCCACGATATCTGGTTCGTCGCAACGGGCGCGTCCGATTGCGACGGCGCCGGCATGAGGGCGTTTTTGGCCTCGCATCGTGACAAGCTCCGCGGTGTGTTCTTCATCAACCTCGAGTCTATCGGTGCCGGCAGGCTTTCGGTGGTGACGGTCGAGGGCGAGCAGCAGCTGTTTAAGGGCGATCGCCGCATCATGAATCTTGTCAGCAAGGTGTGCAAGTCGTTCCACGTCGATTGTGGTGCGTTCGAGATGCCCTATGCAAAAACCGATGCATCCGCAGCGCTCGAGGCGAGCCGTCGCGCCCTTACGATCGCCGGTGTGGACGGTCCGCGTCTTGCCTGCGCTCGCACCGAGGATGACCTGCCGTACAACGTCAATCCGACCAATATCGCTACGGTGTCCGAGGTCGTGACCGAGGTCATTCGTCGTTCGTAGACAGACCCGCTAAGGAGTCAGCGTGTTTTCGTACATCAAGCGCCATTGGCCCATCTATCTGATTTTGACCCTGATCGCTGTCGCATTGGGTTTTGGGGCCGCGTATGTCGTTGGCGTTAAGGGCTCGACGCCCGAGACAACAATGAACGAAGAGGTGGAGCAAGAGCAAAGTTTGGGTGCTGACGGTATTTCCGAGTCCGATCAGGCAGCCATCGATGGCGGTTCGTCATCTGCTGAATAGCCGATTCATCGTTTATGCCTAAGGCGGGCGAGCCGGGAGACTGGCTCGCCCGCTTTTTCATCGTGCTAGCGCTTCTTTGAGGCTGACCTAAGGCGAGCGAACCATATGGCTGCCGTGCCCGAGGTCAGGAGTGCGGTGATGCATGCGGCGACGGTAGCAGATCCCGTTGCCGGCAGGTTCTGAGGCAGGGCGCATCGTTGGATGACGCGGTCCTCATCATGCGCCTCGAGTTTATCGCCACCGCCGTTGCGGCAAAGATCGACGCGCGCGCTGTTGGCAAGTGCGGTTTGGGGCGTATAGGACGACGTTGCCTGCATATGCACGACTGCGCCTCGGGCATCCGAGTTAAGGGCCGCCTTGGCATCGTCAAGATCGTCGTGTTCGTCTTTAAGGTCATCCCGGGTCCAAGAGTCCGCCTCGCTTCTGGTTGTAAAGTCGGCGGCTACCGCACCGTATTCAAAACGGATGCCCGTGATGACGGCGTCGTCTGTAAGATCAATCTCTTTCGTATCGAGCGTGACGGACTTGTCCGTCGGGATATCTGCTTTCCATAGGTGCCACTCGTCGTAATCGACGAGACGCACATCGTCGCCCAGCAGCTTTGCAACCTCTTCCGTTTCGAGCCAAGGATTGTGGTGCCCGTCGTCAAGCGTTGCATTGACCTGCCTGCCCGTATCGCTTGTTCCTGCCGGAGACGTTCGATACCACACGTTGCACAGCCCGTTTAGATCACCGACCGCAATAGGGGTTTCAACGGCAACGAGTTTCGCTGCGCCATCTTTGGCGCACTCAAGGTCGTCGGTGATGGTCAACTCGTCGACCCAGGTGCTCGACTCGTTTTTGGCGTCGATGGTATAGGAGAAGGCTCCTTGCGTGTTGGCCCGTGCTTTGGCTCGGTTTTTTCCGTCACCGTTGGCAACGAGTTTGCTTACGACTGGCTGTGCAATCTCTTGGCGCTTATCGACGCTTCCCCTGATCTCGATGGGGGTATCCTTCATGTCTATGGTTTGAACTTCTCCCGTGGCCTTTACTTCAAACGTTATCTCCTCGGCGAGGTCGTAGGTACGCGGAGACATCGTTTCGCGCAGGGTGTAGATGCCGGGTGAAAGGTGCTCAATGCGGTGCGGTTTGCCGGATGAAGTCCAAGAATCGATTTCGTTGCCATTGGAGTCGCAGAGGACAAGCTCGGCGCCTGTCACTTCCTGACCTCCGCACGCGTCGACTTTGGAGACATCGATCTTGGTGTAGTCGTTGGAAACGTCAAGGCGCACTTCGATCACGGGCGTTTGCTGGTCAGCGTACGACAACTTCACAGTATGTGGGGTCGGGTTGAGCAGGTAGCCTTCGGGCGCTTGTGTTTCGACGACCTCGTAGGTAGCGGTACCGCATCCCAGCGAAAGATGGTCGACTCGCGCTTGCCCCCGTTCGTCGGTTGTGACGGTGGCGACGGTTTCGCCATCCAGGGCGACGATGCTGTCGTCGGTTCGCACGATGTCGCCATCAGCGCGGATGTCAAACGTGGCTCCAGCGAGTGTGCGCCCATCTACAGCATCCGTCTTAATGATATCGATGCTTCCGGTTGCGGCGTCGTCATAGAACGAGACGACGGCGACCGGTGTCAGATTTCTGTCGGCGGGAATCGCTATCTCCAGGTCTTCTCCGCGCAGATACGGTTCCTTGGCCGATGCCTCGTGCACGTAGTATGTTCCGGGATGAAGTGATTCGGGCAGCGTGACGGCGCCGGTTGCATCGGTTGTGAAGGTATTCATTACACTGTGGGCCGGATACCAACATGTTTGCGAGACAGGCTCGTGGTGGCTATCGAGCAGCTGGAACGTAAAGCCGGCAAGCGGTACGGTGCCGCCGGTCTGAGCATCGCACTTTACGATTTGAAGGTGTGTCGATAGGGCATGGTTGTCAACGATGTACTGAAGCTCGGCGCCGTCTGCGGTCTGCTCTGCTGTGATGGTCCATTCCCCTGCTTGCTTAAATCCTTCCGGGACCGTTTCTGCAACCTCGCGAACGGTGTAGCCCGCGCGGTCGTAGGGAATGGCACCGTGAACGCCGGCGGGTCGCTTGCCTGCGCCAAACCATGCTTCGGGCTGGTCTTTGGTGGAGGCAAAGCCGTAAACGTTCGTGGTCAACGTGCCGACGACTTGTTGGGAGCTATTGCTGATAACTTCAAAGACGACGCCTCCCGCCGGCTGCTCAAGGCCGGACTCATCGTCATCGCCATAGTCCTTAAACTTCGAGATTTCAAGGTCAAAGGCGATGGGGATGTTGGGAATACGGCTTTCGAGCTCAACGATGCCCGTATCTCCGAGTTGCTCGGCACCGACGGTGTAGCTCCAGCTGTCGTTTGAAATCAGGTAGCCCTCGGGCGCTTTCGATTCGTAGATGGTAAAGGTGCCCAGAGGAACGTCGTCGAGAATCGCCTGTCCGTTTTCGTCGGTCGTAAGGGTGCGAGTCCAGCCGGGAGTTGATTGCGAGACGCAGGTGAATTCAGCGCCCGCAAGCGACGCCCCAACTTGGGCACCGGCATCCGTGGCGGCATCGATTTTTGCAATACGCAAGGTGATGGTGCCGGGCTGCTCGTTGACGGTGACATGTTCGCCGCTGTTTTGTGTGGTGAAGGCTATTCGGTCGCTTCGAGGGATATAGCCTGCCGGGGCTTTGGTTTCGACCAGGTAATATGCCGTATTGGGCAAAAGCGTTGCTTGTGCACGCCCGTTTTCGTCCATCTGGATAGTGCCGACGCGTGCATCGCCCGCACTTTCAAAGATATCGAAGGTTGCGCCACCGAGTCTGTAGGTGTCGTTACCGGCGGTGATGTCAGCCTGGGACGATTGCTTTTGGAAAGATATGGAGACGGCGGGCAGAACATAGAGCATGTCCTGGTGTCGACCCTCGCCCGAGACCGGGCCGTAATAACGCCTGGCTCGATGTGGGGCTGCCTTAATGGATCCGGACTTAGTGCTGTCGTAGAGCCAACGTGCAGCCGCTACGGCCTCGGCGTTTTCGTAAAATCTACCACTCCTGGCAACTCCCTTGCTATTTGTATACGAATAGGTGCCGTCGGGGTGCGTGGTTCCGTTGAGCATCCACACGGCAATCTGGGTGGCGGCGCGGGCGAGATCGGGCGACAGATTGTGGCCGCCAAAGGATGTACTGGAGGGGTATCCGTGGCAGACGATGGCGGCAAATTCGTCATCGAGCCATGTCCAGCCCTGGTTATATGTGCGCCATGACCCTCCCGGCTTGCTGGGGCCGGGGCAGTCTTGATTCATACAGTACGAAATCGATGTGTCCTGTGCCTCGTATTTACCGACACCGAAGGGGCCGCAACCGTCGCTTATGGTGCGGAAATTAAGGGCGTCACTCCCGTCGACGGCGAATGCGGCCCCCGGGGTCAGAGAGCCGATCAGAAAAAAGAGGAGCAGGAGCAGCGGACCTGTTGCGATTGCGCTGTGGACAGAGTGCGTGGGTGCGTTGGACATGGCTGCTCCTTATCCCTCGTGCGCCGCACGGGGAGGCCGCGGCGCTTGGGATGAGGCTACCGCCATGGTTCATGCGGGTAAGTACCGGAAGCTGACCAAAAGCTTGCCCGATTTCTGATAAATCGAGCTCAAATACAACAATCAGATAAAAACGCAGCTAGAAGATGGTAAGAAAAGAAAGACAAAGGTCCTCATCTCCACAATTGGCGCGGTTTTCAAACGATTCTCCACAGCTAAAACAAGCATCGACACTCTTGTATCAAACAAGACAACCGCGTTATACTAGCCAACACACAAGCGGGCATCGCCAAGTGGTAAGGCATCAGCTTCCCAAGCTGACACTCGCGGGTTCGAGTCCCGTTGCCCGCTCCAAAAAAAAGTAAAAGCACGACACCGTTCCGGTGTCGTGCTTTTTTCAATAAGGCGCCGGGACTCGAACCCGCCAGGGTGCGAGCGTTAAATAAACGCGAAGCGTTTATAGCGAGCAGGCAAGGTCGCCGATAGGCGACCGCAGCCGGTGCGGATTTGCGAAGCAAATACGCGGACGTCCCGTTGCCCGCTCCACCGAGCACGGGAGGCATGGGGACGGTAAATCCAGCGAAGTCTTCCCCGTTGTCTCCGTGAACCTGAGGAGATTGCCCACAGCCGGTGTACGTCCGCGACGCGGACGCGCAGACGTCCCGTTGCCCGCTCCATCAGCCAAAGGGGATGCTGGGACACTCGGCTCGATCTGGTCTCCTTCGGCGGTTTCGTGGACTGGGGCATGCCGACCGCAGCCGGTGCGGATTTGCGAAGCAAATACGCGGACGTTCCCATGCCCGCTCTTATGCTACAAAATGTTAGGTTAATGCCTACTGCCCATACTCGCACCTGCGCACGGTACAATGGTTGGGTTACGACCAACGTGCCAATAACCAAAAAGGAGCCGCTATGATCGATCGCTATACCCGCCCGGAGATGGGACACATCTTCTCCCTCGAGAACAAGTACGCCATTTGGCAGGAGATTGAGGTCCTGGCCTGCGAGGCTCAGGCGGAGCTCGGCAAGATCGGTATTTCCAAAGAAGAGGCCCAGTGGATTCGCGACCACGCCAACTTTGAGAAGGCGAAGGTTGACGAGATCGAGGAGGTCACGCGCCACGATGTCATCGCCTTCCTGACCAACATGAAGGAATATATCGACGCCGATGTTCCCGAGGGCGAGCCCAAGCCTAGCCGCTGGGTTCACTACGGTATGACCAGCTCCGACCTGGGTGATACGGCTCTGTGCTATCAGCTTACTCAGGCGTGTGACCTGATTATCGAGGACGTTAAGAAGCTCGGCGTGATCTGCAAGCGTCGTGCCTTCGAGGAGCGCAATACGCTCTGCGCCGGCCGCACCCATGGCATCCATGCCGAGCCGATGACCTTCGGTATGAAGTTTGGCTCTTGGGCATGGGAGCTCAAGCGCGATCTCGATCGTCTTGAGGACGCTCGCAAGAACGTTGCCTTCGGTGCCATCTCCGGTGCCGTCGGCACCTACAGCTCCATCGAGCCGTTCGTCGAGGAGTACGTCTGCGAGCACCTGGGCCTGGTCCACGATCCGCTGTCCACGCAGGTCATCAGCCGCGATCACCACGCCTACCTTGCCGGCGTGCTTGCCACTACAGCGGCCACCTGCGAGCGCATCGCGACCGAGGTCCGCAACCTGCAGAAGACCGATACGCTCGAGGCCGAGGAGCCCTTCCGCAAGGGCCAAAAGGGCAGCTCCGCCATGCCGCACAAGCGCAACCCCATCACCATGGAGAAGGTCTGCGGCCTGTCGCGCGTCGTGAAGTCCAACGCCCAGGTCGCCTTCGACAACGTTGCCCTGTGGCACGAGCGCGACATTTCGCACTCCTCTGCCGAGCGTGTCGCCCAGGCCGATAGCTTCATCGCGCTTGACCATATGTTCCAGTGCCTCATTCGCGTTATCGACGGCCTGCAACTGTATCCGGCCCGCATGATGGCCAACCTCAACAAGACTCGCGGCCTCATCTTCTCCTCTAAGGTCCTGCTGGCCCTCGTCGATACGGGCATCACCCGCGAGGACGCCTACGCCATCGTGCAGGAAAATGCCATGGCCACCTGGCATGAGGTGCAGGATTGTGTCTCTGGCCCCACCTTTAAGGAGCGTCTCGAGGCCGATCCGCGCTGCACCGTCAGCCAGGAGAAACTCGACGAGATCTTTGATCCGTGGGACTTCCTCACCCGCATCGATACGGTCTTCGATCGCTTGGAGCAGCTGAACTTCGAGTAGGGTTAACCTAATTTGACCGCTTGCGGATGCATTTCAGCCTTTGGCGCCTTGCCCATCTTGGGCGAGGCGCTTTTTTATTGCCACATCAGCCCCGGGTATAAAATAAAAACCGACTGCTGTTTCGATGAAGGGAGGCGCGTGCCCAGACGTATCAAGCGAGCCGCCATCGTCTCGTTTACGCTCATACTTCTTGTTGCCGTCTGTGTGGGCGCCCTGACGTATACCGTTCGAAGCAGTTCTTCCTCCCCGAATGAAGCCGACAAAGACCTCCCGGTACTCAAAATCGGCGTTACGGATAACGACCCCTATGTGTATGTCGATACCACGGGCGATTACGCCGGTATCGATATCGACATCGCCCGCGAGGCCTGCAAGCGCGCGGGGATTAAGCCGCAATTTATCGACATATCTTGGAATGACCGCGACCGCCTACTCAAAAACGGCGATATCGATTGCCTGTGGTGCGACTATTCTCCCTGTTATCGCGAGGATAAGTATTACTGGACCGAGCCGTATTTGACCCTGACGGTTTCGGTCGCCGCCAAGAAAACGAGTGGCATCACGTCCTTGGCGCATCTCGATGGAAGCAAGACCATTGCGGTGATTGCGGGCTCGGTGAGCGAACGCCGATTGCTCGCAGGGGATCTGGATATCTCGCCGGACGTGCAAATCAAATCGTATGGTTCTGCCGAACTCTGCAAAGCCGCCCTCGCCAAAGGGTATGTCGACTGTTGGATGGCGGACGTTCAGTCGCTTGATCGACTCGTTGCCCAGTATTCTGGCGTTTATCGTGTGTTCGCCGGCAACGTTATGACGGTTGACCTGGGCGTCGCGTTTGATGATGGCTATGAGGGGGAGTACGTCAAAAACCTCGATACCGCGCTGTTCGACATGGATCGAGACGGCACGATAGAGCACATTGTGGACAATTACAAGGCAGGAGCGACGACAGGCGGGCAAGGAGCGGAATCATGACAAATGACGAGTGCCGCTTTCGCCGAAAGAGTTTAGCCGCAGTGGTCATCGGCATCGTGGCCAGCGTTGCCCTACTGAGTCTGCTCTATATGGTCGGCACGCATCGCTGCCTTGATAAAACGCTTGGTTTCGGCCAGGAAACCATGGTGTTTTTAAAAAATGCCTGCGAAAAATATGACCGATATGAACAGGGAAGAAAAACCGAGGCGACGCACAATTTGGATGCGGCGCTCGAGTCGTTTGCGACGTTCTTGCCGCCTGATCGATTCGAAGTCAACGACGATCTGGTCGAGGAATATGTCCATACCGAGAGCCTTTCGGGAATGTTGGTCATGGACGCCGATGGTCATATGGTCGCCCATTACGATGTCGACGGCCGCGATCCACTCATGCTGTGGCGAGAGGAGCTGGCCTGTTCGTCGATCGCATCGATGTATCGAGGTTCCAAAGTTTCCTACTCGACCGCTGTCGAGCGCCGCGGTGTCGACTTTGCCGTGAGTGCCGTTCCATACGGTGATGGGGTAGCGTTGGGGTATCGATCCCTTGCGGCTGAGCCCGCCGATGACTATTCATACACGATCGCCGACGTCCTTGTGAACAACACGTTCCATCAGAGTCCAACAGTGCTTGTGATGCGCGATGCGCAAATCGTTTCCTCAAACGATTCGACCGTCGATATAACCCTTGCCCGGCTTCTCGCCGATAGCGGAATTGACTGGAAAGACGAGGGCATAACACGTATCGAATATCGGGGAACCACCTTATATGCCGTGCGTGCGGCATATAAGGACTACCGCCTGTTTGCGCTCTATCCCAAATCTGAGGTCATGTCTGACAGGATTTCATTTGTCGCCGCCGGCGTCTTGGTGTGCCTTGCGTTTTGGGTCGTGGTGCTGTTGGCTCGAAATATCGTTGACCACCGCAATTTGGTCGAAAAGGATAAACAGCTCGGCATTATCAATGCCATAAGCGCCATCTACGATTCGACCTTCCTTTTGCATCTCGACACCCTCGAGATCGAGGGAATCAATATGTCGCCGGCGATAGCGAAGATATTTGCCGAGCACAACGAGGCATATGACTTTATGGACACAGTCTGCCGGGATATCGTGAGTCCCGAAAGCCGCGAAGCGGTTGTGGGACTCGTAGATATAAGTACGCTTCGTGAACGTATGGAGGGCGTACCGTACTTGGCTGCCGAGGTGCGAGATTGTCGAGGCGCTTGGTACTCGCTACAGGTTGTCCCCCAGCATCGCGATGAGCAAGGCCGGCTGGATTCGGTCGTCGTGGCGACGCACAACATATCGATGGTCAAGCATGCCGAGGAGCTGTCATACCAAGATAAACTGACGGGGCTTCGCAACCGCAACTATCTGGAATCGCGTGGAGATAGCCTGGTAAACGAGGACTTGCCAGTGAGCGTGATTATGGTGGACTGTAATTATCTCAAGCGGACCAACGACATTTATGGTCACGAGATGGGGGATGAACTGCTGCGACGGACGGCGTCCGTGCTGCGGCGGGTGGCTGGTGCGGATTACCTGCCGATGCGCGTTGGCGGCGACGAGTTTTTGCTGGTTTGCCCCCATACTGACAACGAGTCTGCGCTCGGGCTGGAACAGGATCTTCGTCTCGGTCTTGCCGCGGTAAGCGATGAGACCCTGACGGTCAGCGCATCGATTGGCGTGGCGACCGTCGAGACGGCTGGAAATACGCTGGCCGATGTATATCGCGTCGCCGACCACAATATGTATCGGGAGAAGCGCATGGTCCACGTACAGGGTGCGGACTGCTAATCTTGCCCCCGCCAGTCCAAGCATCGTAGGATGTTGAATCGGTGCTTGCGATAATAAGTCGGTCCAGGTGGGGATAATAGACGTCTGAAATTTCTTTCTGAGAGGGGATCTCAATGATTAGTTTTGACTACAAGCCTCAGGGTGTATGCTCTCGCAATATTCACCTCAATCTCTCTGACGATGGCAGCAAGGTGCTGGGCGTCGAGTTTACCGGCGGCTGCGATGGCAACCTCAAGGCCATCTCCAGGCTGGTCGAAGGCGCTCCCGCCGATCGCGTAATCGAGGTTCTCGCCGGTAATACCTGCGGTATGAAAAAGACCTCTTGCGCCGATCAGCTTACGCGCGCTATCGAGGCCGCTCGCGCAGAGATCGCCTAATGAGCATCGCTGATCGCTTTAAGAATGGAATAACGCGTCGAGGTTTTGTGCTGGGTGGCGCCGCTACCGGTGCTGCTGCCGTACTGGCCGGTTGCTCGAAAAAAACGGGCACGAGTGATGACGCCGCTGGCGAGCCGCAGGTTATCAAGGACGATTCGAAGATTGTCTCGATCACTGATGAGTACGAGGCTGTCGATATCGATCTTGAGCCCGCAGCCTCGTGGACGCTGCCGCTGGGCACGCTGCTGTACTACTGCGATGGCGACTACGCTGCCGCGATGATGGCGCCTGCTTCTGCCCTGCATGCCAATACGCTTGGTGTGCTCAACCTGGGCGATGGCTCGCTTACCACACTTATCGAGGATCCCATTGAGGGAACCGGTTATGCGTTTTACGACGTTCGCGCGGGTGATGGCGTGTTCGCGTGGGTCGAGATGAACTTTGCCAATGCGTCCTGGAAACTCTATGCGCAAAACCTTGCAGGCTCCTCCCTTACCGGCAACGCTGTCGAGCTCGACCGCGGTGGCGAAAACTACGATCCGCCGCTCTTCACAGCGTATGGGTCGTCGGTCATCTGGTATAAGATGCCTTCGTC
This sequence comes from uncultured Collinsella sp., assembly GCA_900543845.1. GTDB lineage: Bacteria > Actinomycetota > Coriobacteriia > Coriobacteriales > Coriobacteriaceae > Collinsella. The sequence goes on along the minus strand of UQTD01000040.1, from coordinate 6,640 downwards.
CGGCGGCACCAAGACGAGTAACGATTCGTACTGCTACCGTCAGTCGCCCAGCGAGTCCAAGCCTGAGGTTATTTGGAAGTCGACGGGCCGCTTCGCATCCGCCCCGCGTGTGAGCGACGGCATCCTGACCATCTCGCCCCGCGTGCACAATGATGAGGGCGTCTATTACGGTATGACGGCGATCGACCTGACTGACGGCAACAACACGAAGCGAGCTCAGCTGGTGCTTCCTTCGTCGGTTTCGCCTTTCGAGGCCGTGTATATGGGCGACACCTTCGTGTTCTCCATTGAGGCGACGTATAGCGGTGTGGGTAGCCTGGGCAATATGGGCACCTATATCGGTAACGAGGGCGGGCCGTATCTCTTCCTTTCGCGTGAGCCGCTCGCGTGCGCTGCGGGAAGGAAAAACAAATACCTGGTTAAGGTTCAGGCGTCGCATTTTTTGATTGACACTTCGGCTAAGACCTACGGCTCGCTTCTGTCACCCGACCGAGCTTTGGAGTATGGCGATTATCCTGCTACGGCGGGTAAATCGAACTCGTTCTTAACGTACGCAACGGTGCGTAACAGCCAGGGAATTCCCGAGACGGTTACCGCTCGCTTGTTCTCTCTTTAGTCTCCGAGGGGTTAAAAAGGGCTCGACAGGGGAATAAGCGCGTTGTGACTATGAGTACCGCCCGCCGAGCTATCGCACCCATGCGATACCCGGTGGGCTCAGGTGCGTTAAAATGAGCTTGTTCTTAGCTAATTGAGACAGGGGGGCCGTGTTATGGCTTCAGATGCAAAAAAGATTCTGCTGGTCGAGGATGAGAAGGCAATCCGTGACGCTGTCGCTGCCTATCTCGAGCGCGAGGGCTATTGGGTTGTGGGCGTGGGCGACGGCCAGTCCGCTATCGAGGAGTTCGAGAAGCATCAGTTCGACCTGGTCGTGCTCGACCTCATGCTCCCTAAGATTCCCGGCGAGCGCGTTTGCCGCACCATTCGCGACACCTCGGATGTCCCCATCATTATGCTGACGGCCAAGGGCGAGATCGAGGATCGTATTATCGGCCTCGAGCTCGGTGCCGACGACTACCTGATCAAGCCGTTCTCGCCGCGCGAGCTTGTCGCGCGCGTGCGCGCCTTGTTCCGCCGTGCCCACCAGGCCGATGAGCCGGCCGTCGAGGTACTCGACTTTGGCGATCTGGTCATTGACATCTCGGGCCACAAGATTTTGGTCGAGGGCAAGGAAGTTGACCTGACGGCTTCCGAGTTCAAGCTGCTCACCACGCTTGCCCGTCACCCCGGCCGCGTCTACAACCGCATGGAGCTGGTCGAGAAGGTGCTCGGCTACGACTTTGAGGGTTACGAGCGCACCATCGACAGCCACGTGAAGAACCTTCGCGCCAAGCTGGGCGACGACCCCAAGAAGCCCAAGTGGCTCTACACCGTCCACGGTGTCGGCTACCGCTTCGAGGCTCCGACCAAGACCGATAAGTCGGACGAGAAATAAAGGAAATCACATATGACACCTGCGCGCTTTGAAATCGGGCAAAAGCATAAGCAGGAGAACGAGGCGGGTTCCAAGGCTAGTTGGAACACGCCTCGTTCCGATTCACGGCCAACGATGAGTTATCCCTCGCGCATGGCCCTGGCTTTTGCCCTGACATCGCTCATGACGGTATTGGTGCTGGTGGGCGTAGTCTCCGTTGTATGGGGCACGGTTTTTACGGATTACACGCGCTCCAATATTGTCGAAATCGCCAATTCCGCTGCCGAAAAGTTGGCAACGTCATATGAGGAAAACGGTTCTTGGACCGCGGGGGAGCTGCGTACGGTCGCGACATCGAGCTTGGTGTCCGACGATCTGGGTATGCAGGTCGTCAATAAAAAGGGCGTCATCGTCTACGACGACTCGTGGCCCTCGGCAAGCGCTACTGCCGATGTACGCGAAAATCAGGCGACGACCGACGATACGAGCGGAAAGAGGGCATCGCACAGCCCAGTCTCGTCTGCTCCCACCGATTCCAATAGTGTTGCCAACGTCGAGATCGTGACGTCCTCCGGCGAGCACGTGGGTCAGGTCAAATTGTGGGCGGTTGGCTCCGATGCCCTGCTCACCAGGGCAGACTCGGCATTCAGAGAGAAGACCTTTAACGCCATGGCCCTTGCCGCGGTTGTGGCCGTCTGCATCTCGGTCGTTATCGGAGCGCTTGTGTCGCGCATGCTCACCAAGCCGATTCATCGTATTACCAGCACCGCCAAGCAGATTCGCGACGGCGATCTGTCCGCTCGTACGGGCTTGCGCGGCGATGATGAGATCGATCAGCTGGGAGAGACCTTCGACGAGATGGCCACCTCGCTCGAGAAGGACATGAAGCACGAGAAGCGCCTGACCTCTGATGTTGCCCACGAGCTGCGCACGCCGCTCATGGCCATGCTTGCAACGGTCGAGGCCATGCAAGACGGTGTGTATCCCACCGATGACGAACACCTGGAAACGGTCGCATCCGAGACGCGTCGTCTGGCCCGTCTGGTGCAGCAGATGCTCGACCTGTCGCGCATGGAAAACAGTACCGCGCCGCTCAACCTGGAGCCGGTGGATATGGTGCCGTTTGTGCGCTCGATTGTGAATGGCCAGGAGCGCCTGTTTGCCGACCGTGACCTGCGTTTGCGCTTTGCAGATGAGACACAGGGACACGATGACGTTGTCGAGGCAGATCCCGACATGATCACGCAATGCGTCATCAACCTCTTGAGTAACGCCATGCGCTATACCCCCGAGGGGGGTTGGGTCGTGGTGTCGGTGCTTAGCGACCGCAAGCACGTCGATATCGCGGTTTCGGATACGGGCATCGGTATCGCCAAGGATGATTTGTCGCGCATCTTCGGTCGTTTTTGGCGTGCCGACGCTAGTCGCGCCCGCGAGGCGGGTGGCCTGGGCGTGGGCCTCGCCGTGACCAAGCAGATTGTCGAACGTCATCACGGCTACATATCCGTGGAGTCGGAGCTTGGAAAGGGTACGACTTTTACGATTCATCTGCCTCGCGAGCACACGGCGGATGCGGCATCTACTACAATGGAGCACTAGCTTTTCGCTATTCGGTGAAGGAGGGGGTTTCGTCCCTGCCGCTCCGAGTTTGCGAAAACGTGCGGGAAAGAACCCGCATTACTGTCGTATTTTGGTAAGGAGTGACTCACGTGACAACGATGGAGCGTCGTCCGGATTCCCGTGGCAAGGTTCGTGATATCTATGATGCCGGTGAAAACCTGCTGATGGTCGCCACCGACCGCATTTCTGCGTTCGATTTTATTCTCCCCGACGAGATTCCGTTTAAGGGAGAGGTGCTCAACCGCATCTCGGCATTCTGGTTTGATAAGTTTGCCGACATCGTTCCCAACCACCTCGTCTCCATCGACCCGACGGATTTCCCCGAGGAGTTTGCCGAGTATCGTGACTACCTCGCAGGCCGCGCCATGCTGGTCAAGAAGGCCCAGACGATTCCTATCGAGTGCATCGTCCGCGGCTATCTGACCGGTTCGGGCAAGAAGACCTATGACGAGAACGGCACCGTCTGCGGCATTCAGCTGCCCGAGGGTCTGACCGAGGCCTCCAAGCTTCCCGAGCCGCTGTTCACGCCGTCCACGAAGGCCGAGATCGGCGACCACGACGAGAACATTTCGTTCGAGCGTTGCTGTGAGATCGTGGGTGAGGACATCGCCGCGCAGATTCGCGATTTGTCCCTCAAGATTTACAAGGCCGCTGCCGAGTACGCCGCGACCCGTGGCATCATCATCGCCGACACCAAGTTCGAGTTCGGTGTCATCGATGGCAAGGTTACGCTGATCGACGAGTGCCTCACGCCCGACTCCAGCCGTTTCTGGCCTGCCGCCAGCTACGAGGAGGGCAAGATTCAGCCCAGCTACGACAAGCAATTCGTCCGCAATTGGCTCAAAGCCAACTGGGATATGACGGGGGAGACCCCGCACCTGCCCGCCGAGGTCATCGATGGCACGTCCGAGCGCTATCGCGAGGCCTTCCAGATCATCACGGGCTCCCAGTTCACAAGCATGAAGGAGAACGCATAAGTGAGTACCCGTAGCGCCACGAACAAGCGCACGCAGTCCCATGAAGTTACCGGGGTTGCGCGCAAGTCCGCCGCATCTGCTAAGCCCGCCCGCCAGGCAGCGAGCTCCGTTCGCGTCGTGCCGGCATCATCCAAGGCACGCCGCAAAGAGCTCGAGAAGGGTGAAAACCTGGAAGGCCTTTCCAAGGAGGAGAAGCGCGCCCGCAAGGCCAAGCAGCGTGCTCGTGAGGATCGTATCTACACGGTGTCGAATATTCTCCTCAAGCAGGATGAGGACTACACCAAGCGCCGTCGTATCTGGTGGGCCGTGCTCGCCATCGGCATGGTACTCGTCGTGGCAATTTGGGCTTCGCTTTACTTCGCTCCCGGCGGCACGGTGTCCAGTCCCGTCCAGATGGTCGGCATCGTTTTGTCCTATGTCATCATTCTGGGTGACTTTATCTACGACTTCGTTCGTATTCGTCCCCTGCGCAACATGTACCGCACGCAGGCCGAGGGCATGTCCGAGAACAGGCTCAACGCTCTTATTGAGCGCGCGGCTGCCGAGGAGGACAAGAAGGACTCCAAGAAGAAGTAGCGTTTGTATCCATACTTATCGCTAAGATATAAGGCGCGTCGTTTTTACGGCGCGCCTTTTTACTGTTCTATAGATAGATGGAGTGGCACATGATTCGAGCTGCCCTGACGGTCGAAGAGGCTCTGGAGGGCATGAAGGCCCTGGAGCCCAAGATTAAAAACTACGCGCGCCTGGTCGTCCGCAAGGGCGTAAACGTCAAACCCGGCCAGGAGGTTGTCGTTCAGTCTCCGGTCGAGTGCGCGCCGTTTGCGCGCGTGGTGGTCGCGGAGGCCTATGCTGCCGGCGCCGGCCACGTGACGGTCATTTGGGCTGACGATGCCATGACAAGGCTTACGTACGAGCATGTCGATAAAAGCTATTTTGAGCAGACGCCCGAGTGGAAGCGCCTGCAGCTGGATTCCCTGGCCCAGGACGGTGCCTGCTTTATCTTTATTGAGGGTGCGGATCCTGCAGCCCTCAAGGGCATCGATCCAGCCAAGCCGGCCGCGGCATCCAAGGCGAGGAATACGCAGTGCAAAGTTTTCCGCCGTGGACTGGATTACAACATCAATCCGTGGTGCATCGCCGGCGCTCCGGTCGTGGCTTGGGCGCACGAGGTGTTCCCGGGAGACGCCGATGAGGTTGCAATCTATAAGCTGTGGAATGCGATTCTTCACACCGCTCGCGCCGATGGCCAGGACCCGGAGAGCGACTGGGAGCTTCATGACGCGGCGTTCGAAAAGAACTTGCGCTTCCTGAACGACAATCGTTTTGACCGCCTACATTACACCGCGGCAAATGGAACCGATCTGACGATTGGCATGACGAAGGGTCACGAGTGGGCCGGCGGCAAGGGTAAGACGCCCGATGGACACCCCTTCTTCCCCAACATCCCCACCGAGGAGGTCTTCACCTCGCCTGATCGTATGCGTGCCGACGGTATCGTGTACTCGGCCATGCCGCTCATTCACCACGGTAATAAGGTTGACGATTTTTGGATTAAGTTCGAGGCTGGCCGCGTAGTGGACTACGATGCCCGTGTGGGCAAGGCGACGCTTGCGAGCATTATTGACACCGATGAAGGTGCCGCTCATCTGGGCGAGGTCGCGCTCATTTCCAAGAACACTCCGATCCGCGAAAGCGGCGTTCTGTTCTATGACACGCTCTATGACGAGAACGCCAGCTGCCATCTTGCGCTGGGCGTCGGCTTCCCCGAGTGCATCGAGGGTGGGTATGACATGTCCAAGGAGGAGCTCTTGGAGCATGGCGTTAACGTCTCGAGCACGCACGTCGATTTTATGATCGGCACGGACGACATCGATATTACGGGCATTACGCCTGATGGACGTGAAGTTGTGATTTTCCAGAACGGCCAATGGAGTTGGGAATAGTCCCAGACCGTGGTACAATGCCACCCGCGGGCCGTTAGCTCAGCTGGCAGAGCAGGGGACTTTTAATCCCAAGGTCCAGGGTTCGAACCCCTGACGGCCCACCCAAGATTGTTGAGACGGTCAACTCCGGTTGGCCGTCTTTTTTGTCGCCCTTTCATGGGTTCGAACCCGTCGGAGCGCGGAGCTGAGTAAACGCGTGAGCGTTTGCCAGCGCAGCGCGCAAGGCGCGAAAGCGCCGCAGCGGCCGCCTGCGGAGCAGGCTGAACCCCTGACGGCCCACCATGGAATAGAAAGCGATCAACTCCGGTTGGTCGCTTTTTTGTTGCCGGTGCACGGGTTCGAACCCGAACTTCTCTAAATATAAGAACGCTTGGCGAACAAAACCTGCCTTTTACCGACGGGAAACAAATAGCTGATGCTTTTGGAGTAAAGTGACGCTCCAGAGATGACCGATGCCTTAACACCTATAAACCAGCTGGTCATCGCCAATATCAGAAGCTGCTGCTTCAGTTTTAACCTCAGTGATGCGACTGAGGGACCTGTTCATTTGTGAACAAAATATGGAGTGCGCGATTCCCGCCCGCGGGGGCCCTCCGGTCTGGCAATATATCTCCTTGCCGCGCGGC
>UQTD01000039.1 GCA_900543845.1 uncultured Collinsella sp. | reverse complement strand
CCGGAGCCCGCCGCGCAGGCGCCTGCCGCCGCACCGGAGCCTAAGGGCACCGAGGTGACCGCTCCCATGGTCGGCGTTTTCTATGCTGCCCCGGCGCCGGGCGACGAACCGTTTGTGCACGTGGGCTCCAAGGTCAAGGCCGGCGAGACCCTCTGCATCATCGAGGCCATGAAGGTTCTCAACGAGGTGACGGCCGAGGCGGATGGCGAGGTACTCGAGATCTGCGTGGCCGACGGCGACCTCGTGGAGTTTGGCAGCTGCCTCATGAGGATCGGATAGGTGATATCCATGAACAAAGAAGAGCTTAAAGAACTGTTGCCGCATCGCGAGCCGATGCTTTTGCTCGACGAAGCCGAGCTGGTGGGCGACGAGGCCCGCGGCAAGATCACGATCACGGGCGACGAGTACTTTTTGCAGGGGCATTTTCCGGGAAACCCGGTGGTCCCCGGCGTGATCCAGTGCGAGATGCTCGCCCAGAACTGCTGCGTGCTGCTGATGGGCGATGAGGAGGCGCGCGGCGCGACGCCGTTCTACACGAGCCTGGACAAGGTGCGCTTTAAGCGTCCGGTACGCCCGGGCGACACGGTGGACCTGGTGTGCTCTATCACGCGTGCGCGCGGGCCGTTCCGGTTTGCGACGGGTACCGCGAGCGTCAACGGTGAGGTTTGCTGCCGCGCCGATATGTCTTTTGCACTCATGCACGAAAGTTAAGGAAGGCTTCATGTTCGACAAAGTGCTCATCGCCAACCGCGGCGAGGTCGCGGTCCGTGTTATCCGCGCGTGCCGCGATATGGGCATCAAGACCGTCGCCGTCTACTCCACGGCCGATGCGGACGCGCTGCACGTGCAGCTTGCCGACGAGGCATATTGCATCGGCGGCCCACGTCTTGCCGAGAGCTACCTCAACGACGATGCCGTGCTCACCTGTGCCGTAAAGTCGGGGGCAAAGGCAGTCCATCCTGGCTACGGTTTCTTTTCCGAGAAGGCGAGCTTCGTGCGCGACTGCGACAAGTATGGTCTGGCGTTTGTCGGCCCTTCGGCCGAGGTGATCGACAGCATGGGCGACAAGGACGCCGCACGTCGAACGGCTGCCGCGGCGGGCGTGCCCATCGTGCCGGGCTGCGATTTGCTCAAAAGCCCTGAGGAGGCGACGGCCGAGGCCGAGCGCATCGGCTGCCCCGTGCTTATTAAGGCGCGGGCGGGCGGTGGCGGTCGTGGTATTCGCAAGGTCGAGCGCGTGGAAGACGCGGCAAAGGCCTTTATTGAAGCACGTGCCGAGGGCGAGGCCGTTTTTGGCGACGGCGAGTGCTACATGGAGAAGTTCGTCGCGCCAGCCCACCACGTTGAGGTGCAGATTATGGCCGATAAGCAGGGCCATGTGTTTTCGCTCGGCGAGCGTGAGTGCTCGGTGCAGCGCCGCAACCAAAAGCTGATCGAGGAGAGCCCCGCACCGTGCCTCGACGGACACGATGATATTCGCGCGCGCATGCACAAGGCCGCGCGCGACCTGGCTCGTGCCGTTGGCTATGAGGGCGCCGGCACCATTGAGTTTCTGTACTCAGATGACGGCAATTTCTACTTTATGGAAATGAACACGCGCTTGCAGGTGGAGCATCCGGTTACGGAGTTTGTGACCGATACCGACTTGGTCAAGTGGCAGCTGCGCGTGGCTGCCGGCCAACCTCTGCCCTTTGAGCAGGAGGACATGCCGGTCCGCAACCACGCCATGGAGTGCCGCATCAATGCCGAAACGCCGGACTTTCTGCCGTCATGCGGAACGGTCACCGCGTTGCGTGTGCCGGGCGGTCCGCGCGTGCGCTGGGATTCTGCCATGTTTACCGGCGCGAACGTTCCGCCGTACTACGACTCCATGCTCGGCAAGCTCATCGTGTGTGCGCCCACGCGTGACGGCGCCATTCGCAAGATGCGCTCGGCCCTGGGCGAGCTCGTGATTGAGGGCGTGAGCGAAAACAGCGAGCTTCAGCTCGACGTGCTGGCAAACGACGAGTTCTTGTCGGGCATGTATCACACCGATCTGATGGGGCATCTCTATGCTGATGAATAGAAAAGCGAAGACGGTCAATGTCCTTGAGGGGCCGATAACCGAGTCGTGCGCCGAGTTTCCCGCGCGCCACGTGTTTATCAAGTGCCCGGAGTGCCGCCGTGTGATCGATGAGGCACGCCTACACGACAACCTCGAGGTCTGCCCTCGTTGCGGCAAACACTTTCGTGTGAGCGGTCGCGCGCGCATGCGCATGACGGTCGACGAGGGCACGTTTGAGGAATGGGATGCGAATCTGGCGTCGGAGGACTTCCTCTCGTTTCCCGGCTATGCCGACAAGCTCAAGAGCGTGAGCGAGCGTTCGGGCGAGCGCGATGCCGTTGTGTGCGGCAAGGGCAAAATCTGCGGTTGCGATACGGCGCTCTTCTTTATGGACGCCAACTTTATGATGGGCTCGATGGGCTCCGTGGTGGGCGAGAAGATCTGTCGCGCATTTGAGCGTGCGACCGAGCTGGGATTGCCAGTTGTCGGCTTTACCGTTTCGGGCGGTGCGCGCATGCAAGAGGGCGTGACCTCGCTTATGCAGATGGCCAAGATTTCTGCGGCGGTTAGGCGCCACAGCGAGGCGGGCGGCCTGTATATTACGGTGCTCACCGACCCCACGACCGGAGGCGTAACCGCGAGCTTTGCCATGGAAGGCGACATTATCCTGGCCGAGCCCGATGCCCTGACGGCATTTGCCGGCCCGCGCGTGATCGAGCAGAACATGCACAAGCGCCTGCCCAAGGGATTCCAGCGCTCCGAGTTTTTGCTGGAGCACGGCTTTTGCGATGCCGTTGTTCCGCGTGGCGAGATTGCGCTCACGGTAGGCGAGCTGTTGGCGCTGCACGAAGGGCATGCGCCCAGCCTGGGGGCACCGCATGAGATCGTGCATGCGGGTCGCCGCGGCAAAAAGCTGGGACACTTGTTTAAGCGCTCGCCGGCACCAAAAACCGCGCTCGAGATTGTCAAGCAGACCCGCTCAGCAGATCGCGCCACGGCGGGTGAGATGATCTCGCTGGGCCTGGATGGATTTGTGGAGCTGCACGGCGACCGTTACTTTGGCGACGACGCCGCTGTGGTGGCTGGCATTGGCTGGAAAGACGGACGCCCCGTAACGGTCATCGCCATCGAGCGCGGCTCCACGACCAAAGAGCGTATGCGCCGCAACTTTGGCATGGCGCATCCCGAGGGCTACCGCAAAGCGCGTCGCCTTATGTGCCAAGCCGAAAAGTTTGGTCGACCGGTTCTGTGCCTGGTCGATACTTCGGGCGCGTTTTGCGGCATCGGTGCCGAGGAGCGCGGTCAGGGCGAGGCGATTGCCCAAAATCTCATGGAGATGAGCGGCCTTAAGACGCCGATTGTCTCGGTGGTGACAGGCGAGGGCGGCTCTGGTGGCGCGCTGGCGCTGTCCGTGGCCGACCGCATCCTGATGCTCTCGAGCTCGGCCTATTCGGTCGTGAGCCCCGAGGCCTGTGCGTCGATCCTGTGGAAGGATACCGAGCGCGCGAATGAGGCCGCCGAGGCGCTGAAGCTCACGGCCCCCGATCTGTTGGCACTCGGCATCATCGACGGCATTGTCGACGATAGGGGCCTGTCGCATGAGGAGATCGCCGGCGCCGTCATGTCCTCGGCATTTGATGCCTTCGATACGCTTGGGCGGCTCGACGACGCGACCCTCACAAACCTCCGCTACGAAAAGTACCGCGCAATCGGTCAGTACCGCACGATGTGACAAAGGGACAGCCCGCATGTCACATTGGGAAAGGGTTCCTGTGTCACAAGTTTCTAACACCTCGTTTACAACGACGGTTTCATCAAACGCCATGGCCGTGGTGGACTATCTGTCCAAAAGCATGATGTCGGCGCTGCCGTTTATTGTCTGCGCGGCGTTGTTCCGCACCGTCGCCGTCATTATGGGCGAAGGCATGCTGGGCCTATGGTCTGCCGATTCCGAAATCTATCGCCTGTTCTACAGTTGGCTCTATAACGCCGGCTACTACTTTTTGCCCATTTATCTTGGTTGGGCGGCCGCCCGCCAGCTCGGTTGCTCGGAGCAGCTGGGCATGATGCTGGGCGGCGTATTGATTGCGCCCGATCTGCTTAAGCTCGGCGATGCCGCATCGACGACGGGGGCTTCGATGACTTCCGTGTATGGTCTGCTTCCCGCGCCGGTCAACGATTACACGACGACTGTTATTCCGGTTCTCATCTCGGTGCCCGTGCTTTGGCGAGTGGAGTGTTTCTTTCGGCGCGTTATCCCTAAGGCCGTGGCGTTTTCGTTCGTTCCGTTTGCGACCATGCTCGTTATGGTTCCGGTTTCGCTGTGTATTACGGCGCCGGCGGGCAGCTATCTGGGCATGCTGTTGGGCCAACTTATGTTTATGCTTGGCAATTCCGGTGGCATCGTGTCGCTGTTCACGCTCATGGGGCTTGCCGCGGGTTGGGAGTTTCTTAAGATTGCGGGCGTCAGCAACGTTGTCCTATCGCTTGCGTACGCGCAGTTTATGAGCGTGGGAACGGATTCGTGCATTCTCATTGCCGCGACGATGGCGACGTTCGCCGTTTGGGGCATGCCCTTTGGTGCGTCGCTCCGCGTTGCGGATAAGGATGAGAAGGCGCTCATGCTGGGCTATTCAATCTCGGGTGTTCTTGGCGGCGTAAGCGAGCCGGCGCTGTACGGTTGCGGCTTTAAATATGGCAGGTGCCTGACGTGCATGGCCATTGGCGGCGCCGTCGGAGGCCTTGTTGCTGCCGTGGGCCACGTTACGGCCTATACCATCGGCATGACGAATGTCCTCATGGTCATTGGCTTTGCCACGGGCGGCATCTCGAACCTGCTGTGGTGCTGCGCTGCCGGCGGCACGGCATTTGCGGTGTCTGCGGCGCTGAGCTACTGCTTTGGCGTGGTGCCGGCGAAGGGGCAGGCGACGGGGGACGGAGCCGATTCGCTCGAAACCTCGAAGAGCGCTGCTGAAGCAAGCGCATAAACCTGTGCGACAAAAGGACGATTCCATTGTCATGTTCCAAGGCCGTGGCCCGTGTGGGTCGCGGCTTTTTGTATCTGGGGGACAAAGTGGCTACACTACAATCCGTTTGAGCAATAGATATATAGGTAGTACCGTGGGGGCGGATGCAGATGGTCGAGTGGATTGTTAAGCGCGCACAGGGTGACCGTGCGCGCGTGGGTACGTTGACGGGCGTGGTGTGTATTGTCGCCAATGTGGCTCTATGCGCTGCAAAGGGTGCAATTGGCGTGCTGTCGGGATCGGTTTCGATTGTGGCGGACGCTATGAACAACCTGTCCGACGCAAGCTCAAACATCGTGAGCGTGCTGGGCTTTAAGCTGGCGAGCAAGCCGGCCGACCCCGAGCATCCTTACGGCCACGGTCGCTACGAGTATCTCTCGGGATTGGTCGTGGCGGCGCTCGTGCTGCTGATTGGCGTTGAGCTGGTGAAGTCCTCGGTCGAGCGCGTCATCCACCCCGAACCTGTCGAGTTCTCGCTTGCCCTGGTGGCAGTTCTAGTGCTTTCGATGGTCGTAAAGCTCTGGATGGCGGCCCTCAACCAAAAGCTCGGTGATCGCATTGAGTCCGAGACGCTGCATGCGACCGCGCAGGATTCCAAGAACGATGTTCTTGCCACAGGCGCCGTGCTGGCGTGCGCAATTGTTTCGCAGGCGACGCACATCAATCTTGACGCTTGGGTCGGCCTTGCCGTTGGTGCCTATATTGGCTGGAGCGGTTTTGAACTCATCCAGGATACGGTGAGCCCGCTTTTGGGCCAGACGCCCGATCCTAAGCTGGTCAAGCACATTCGAGACAAGATCATGAGCTATCCCGGCGTTTTGGGCGTTCACGATCTGATGGTTCACGATTACGGCCCGGGCAGGAAGCTCGCAAGCGCTCACGCCGAGATGGCAGCCGAGGCCAGCCCGCTGGAAAGTCACGACACGCTCGATAACATCGAGCAGTCGTTTAGGAACGAAGACGGCATGATTGTCACGCTCCATTACGACCCCATCGTGACCGACGATCCCAAGGTGGCGAGCATGCGTTTGCGCATTAACGCAATGGCTCAGGAGATCGATAGTCGCCTCTCGATTCATGACCTGCGCTGTGTGTCGGGTCCTACGCACACCAATGTGATTTTCGACTGCGTGCGTCCCTCAGATCTGCAGATGAGTGCCGAAGACGTAAAACACGAGCTGGCACAACGGGTCGAATCGGAATATCCCAAGTCGATTGCCAAGATTACGATCGATGAAGACTACGTAGGCCATACCCACGAGTAGGGCTGCGCCGGTAAAGCTAGGTATACAGAAGGGGAGAGCATGAAGCGCCTATATCTACTCCGCCATGGTCAGACGGAATTCAACGTCAAAAAGCTGGTCCAGGGCCGCTGCGATTCACCGCTCACCAATTTGGGTCGTCAACAGGCACAGACAGCAGCCGCATGGCTCAAGGCCCACGACGTCGTCCCCGACAAAGTGGTCTCTTCGCCCTTAGGCCGAGCCATGGACACGGCAAGTCTCGTCGCAACCGAACTCCTTGGCCCGGACGCAGCAGTCGAGCCCTGCGAAGGCATCATCGAGCGCTGCTACGGAACCTTCGAGGAAGGCCCTCACGACGCCCTGCCCACCGACGTCTGGGACCCCGGCGATGATTTGGTCCCATTTGGCGGAGAAGGAAGTCATGCCCTGCAGGAGCGCATGGTGGGCACCCTCACCAATCTCATGGGCGCCGAGGGCATCGAAACCCTCCTAGCAGTAAGCCACGGCAGCGCCAGCCGTCAATTTATCAAGGCTGCAGCCCCAGAGGGCTTCGAGCTCCCAACAAGACTCCCCAACTGCGCCATCATGATTTTCGATTTCGATGAGGCAAAGCCACAAGCAGAGGGCGAGCCAATGCAATGCAAGTTCACCCTTCAGCAAATAGTGGACCCCCAACAAAGTAATTAGCTGAGCGAGCAGAGTTAAGCAGACATCAACGTGGCGTTCCCAGTGTGCGGCGGAGGGGGCGGGCCTGAGACATATTAAGGTTGTCGCGAGTTCCGCACGAACAGGAGAGCACTTAATGTGCTCTCCGTCGTGAGCAGGACTGTAGAGCAGCAACCTTAATATGTCTCAGGCCCGCCCCCTCCGCCGCACACTGGGAACGTGCCACGCACTTTACCTGCGTAAACAATGTGAGTGAAATATGAATCTCGATGGATACGCCCGCAGCCGTGTATACTAAACAGCTGTGTGAAACCAGGGGAGTATTCTGGCTGGACAAAATGCCTGCTTAATAGGGTTGTCAGGTAGTCCGGGCGAAATACAAGGCTGGGGAGCACGTCGTGTAAGTAGTGGTCCTCTAGGGGCGTACGCTCGGTGGTGTACGCATTGTCCCAAGACCACGCGAGAGTTGGGATCATATCTTGATCAGCATGATTCTCGGCCGCAAGATTGGCATGACCCAGGTTTGGGACGAGGACGACAACGTCGTTCCCGTCACGGTCATCCAGGCTGGCCCCTGCGCTGTCTCGCAGGTTAAAACTCAGGCAACCGACGGCTATGACGCCGTCCAGATCGGTTTCGGCGACATCAAGGCCAAGAACGTGAACAAGCCCATGGCTGGTCACTTCGCTAAGGCTGGCGTCGAGCCTGTCCGTTTCCTTCGTGAGGTCCGCGTCGAGAACGGCGAGGAGCACAAGGTCGGCGAGGTCGTCACCGTCGCTGATTTCGCTGATGTCGAGAAGGTCGACGTCATCGGTACCTCCAAGGGTAAGGGCTTCCAGGGTCGCATCAAGCGCTGGGGTCAGCGCCGCGGTCCTATGACGCATGGTTCTCACTTCCAGCGTCACCCCGGTTCTATCGGTCAGTGCGCCTATCCTGCGCGCGTCCTCAAGGGCGTTAAGATGGCCGGTCACATGGGTAACGAGCGCGTTACCGTCAAGAACCTTTCCGTTGTCCGCATCGATGCCGAGCAGAACCTCATCTTGGTCAAGGGCGCTGTCCCGGGTGCCAAGAATGGTCTCGTCGCCATCCGTATGGCCTAAGGGCCCAGCCCATTTAGCCCAGCGTCATACCAAGGAGAACACTTAAATGGCAAAGTTTGAAGTAAAGAACAGCGAGGGCAAGAAGGTCGCCGAGGCCGAGCTCGCCGCTGAGGTGTACGGCATCGAGCCGAACATCCACGTTATGCACCACATCGTCAAGTGCCAGATGGCCTCTTGGCGTCAGGGCACCCAGTCCGCTAAGGGCCGCTCTGAGGTTTCCGGTGGCGGCAAGAAGCCTTGGCGTCAGAAGGGCACCGGCCGTGCCCGCCAGGGTTCCATCCGTGCTGCCCAGTGGCGTCACGGTGGCGTTGTCTTCGCCCCCAAGCCCCGTTCCTACGCTAAGCGTATGAACAACAAGGAGGTCAAGCTGGCTATGCGCTCCGCGCTGTCCGCCAAGCTGGCCGATGGCGAGCTCGTGCTCGTCGACGACTACGGCTTCGAGAAGCCTTCCACCAAGGCTGCCGTCGCCATGCTCAAGGCTCTCGGCCTTGAGGGCAAGCGTCTGACCATCATCGTTCGCGATGAGGACGTCAACGCCTACCTGTCGTTCCGCAACATTCCCAAGACGTTCATCATCACTGCCGACGAGGCCAACACCTACGATCTCGTCAACAACAACGCTGTGCTGATGCCCGCCGACATCGCCGCTCACTTCGGGGAGGTGCTTGCATAAATGACCGCCCACGAGATCATCATCCGTCCGATCGTGTCCGAGCGTTCCTTCTCCGGCATGGAGCTGAACAAGTACACGTTCGAGGTCGCCAAGGATGCTAACAAGTATCAGATCAAGGACGCTGTCGAGGAGATCTTCGGCGTCAAGGTCGTTCGCGTGAACACCCTGACGGTCAAGCCCAAGACCAAGCGCGTGCGCTATGTCGCCGGCAAGACCCGTTCTTGGAAGAAGGCCATCGTCACGCTGGCCGAGGGCGACACCATCGAGGTCTTTGGTAACCAGGCCTAAGACTCGCTGCTGTTGAGTGAGCTCATGCCTCCCAACTAGGGGAGGCGAGAGCTCAAGGTTTTGGGCGTATAAAATGGACACGCCCGGAACCGTGTATACGTCCGGTGTCATCGCACCCGAGGCAGAACCTCGAATCCCTGTCTGCGATGGCTAACGGATTCCTATTGAAAGGGATTGTAATGGCTGTAAAGCACCTTAAGCCGACCTCCGCTGGTAGGCGTTGGCAGACGATCTCCGATTTCTCCGAGATCACCTGCACCAAGCCCGAGAAGTCTCTTCTCGAGCCCCTGCCCAAGAAGGCCGGTCGTAACAACAACGGCCGCATCACCACCCGCCACCAGGGCGGCGGCGTGAAGCGTCGTTACCGCGTGATCGACTTCAAGCGCAACAAGGACGGCGTGCCCGCCAAGGTTGCCACGATCGAGTACGATCCGAACCGTTCCGCTCGCATCGCTCTGCTGCACTACGCTGACGGTGAGAAGCGCTACATCCTGGCCCCCAAGGGCCTCGAGGTCGGTCAGACCATCATGTCCGGTTCTGACGCCGACATCAAGCCGGGCAACGCTCTGCCCCTCGCCGACATCCCCGTCGGTACGCTCATCCACGCCGTCGAGTTCCAGCCGGGCAAGGGCGCTGCTATCGCCCGTTCCGCCGGTAACTCCTGCCAGCTGATGGGTAAGGAGGGCAAGTACGCTATCGTCCGTATGCCTTCCTCCGAGATGCGCCGCATCCTCGTTACCTGCCGCGCCACCGTCGGTGAGGTCGGCAACGCCGATCACTCCAACATCGTCATCGGCAAGGCCGGCCGTAAGCGTCACATGAACGTGCGCCCGACCGTCCGCGGTACCGTCATGAACCCTGTCGACCACCCGCACGGCGGTGGCGAGGGCAAGAACCACACCTCTGGTCGTCCCTCCGTTACCCCCTGGGGTAAGCCGACGAAGGGCCTTCGTACGCGCAAGAAGAAGAAGGTCTCGAACCAGCACATCATTCGTCGCCGTAAGAAGTAATTTCGGATACCGAGTTTTAGGAGAAAGCACTTATGAGCAGAAGTCTCAAAAAGGGCCCGTTCGTGGAGACTCGCCTTCTCTCGCGTATCACCGCGATGAACGAGGCTGGCAAGAAGGACGTCGTGAAGACCTGGTCCCGCGCGTCCACCATCTTCCCCGAGATGGTTGGTCACACCATCGCCGTCCACGACGGCCGCAAGCATGTGCCCGTGTATGTTACCGAGTCCATGGTTGGTCACAAGCTCGGCGAGTTCGCGCCGACTCGTACGTTCCGTGGCCACAAGGCCAAATAGGGGGTTAACCGTAAATGGCAACTAAGTCTATTGAAACTGAGGCCACCGAGGTTCGCGCCGTCGCTAAGTACGTGCGTGTTTCCCCCAGCAAGGCCCGCCTGGTGGTCGATCTGATCCGCCGCAAGCCTGTCGCTCAGGCCTTCGACATCCTCCACTTCTGCGACCGCGCCGTCGCCGTGGATGTCGAGAAGGTTCTCCGTTCCGCCGTTGCGAACGCCGAGAACAACAACGGTCTGCGTGCCGACAACCTGGTTGTCGCCGCTGCCTATGTTGACGAGGGTCCGACGCTTAAGCGCATCCGTCCCCGCGCCAAGGGTTCCGCTTCTCGCATTCTGAAGCGTACTTCCCACATCACCGTCGTCGTTGCTCCTCGAAAGGAGGCGTAAAGCTGTATGGGTCAGAAAGTCTACCCCACCGGCTTCCGTCTTGGCATCACCGAGAACTGGCGCTCCCGCTGGTTCGCAGAGAAGGATTACGCTAAGACCCTCGGTAACGATCTCGAGATCCGCAAGTACCTCGAGAAGCGTCTTTCCCGCGCAGCTGTCTCCCGCGTCGAGATCGAGCGCGCTGGCGACAAGGTGAAGGTCATCATCCTCACCGCTCGCCCCGGCGTTGTCATCGGTAAGAAGGGTGCCGAGATTGATACCCTCCGCACCGAGCTCGAGAAGGTCGCTGGCGTCTCCAAGGGCCAGCTCTCCGTCGACGTTGTCGAGATCAAGCGCCCCGAGCTCGACGCCAACCTCGTTGCTCAGTCTATCGCCGAGCAGCTCGAGGGCCGCGTTGCCTTCCGTCGCGCTATGCGCAAGGCTGTCCAGTCCGCCCGCAAGGCCGGCGCTAAGGGCATCCGTATCCAGTGCTCCGGTCGTCTCGGCGGTGCCGAGATGGGCCGTCGTGAGTGGTACCGCGAGGGTCGCGTGCCTCTGCACACCCTCCGTGCCAAGATCGACTACGGCACGGCTGTCGCCAGCACCACCATGGGCGCTTGCGGCGTGAAGGTCTGGATCTACCTGGGCGAGAAGCTCCCGGGCCAGCCTGTTCCCAACCCTGCACTCGAGGGCTCTTCCCGTCCTCGTCGTCGTAACTCCGAGAGGAGGGGTCAGTAGTGCTTGCCCCTAAGCGTATTCTTCACCGCAAGGTGCAGCGTGGCTCCATGAAGGGCCAGGCCAAGGGTAATACCGAGCTGCATTTCGGCGAGTTTGGTATCCAGGCTCTCGAGGCCCATTGGATCACCAACCGTCAGATCGAGGCCGCTCGTATTGCCATGACCCGCTACATGAAGCGTGGCGGTCGTGTCTACATCACGATCTTCCCTGATAAGCCCATCACCAAGAAGCCTGCTGAGACTCGCATGGGTTCTGGTAAGGGTAACCCCGAGGAGTGGGTGGCCGTCGTCAAGCCCGGCCGCATCATGTTCGAGGTCAAGGGCGTGCCCGAGGAGGTCGCTCGCGAGGCTCTGCGTCTTGCACAGCACAAGCTTCCCATCAAGACCAAGATTGTTGCTGCTAAGAACGCTGAGCAGCGCATCGAGAAGGAGATGGCTGAGGAGGCCGCTCTCGAGGCCAAGTGGGCTGCTGAGGACGCCGCCGCCGCCAAGGAGGAGAACTAATGAAGCCCGCAGAGATTCGTGAGCTCTCGGACGCTCAGCTCGTTGAGAAGCTGAAGGAAATGCGCGCCGAGCTCTTTAACCTTCGTTTCCAGATGGCCACCAGCCAGCTGGACAACACCGCTCGCGTCAACACCGTGAAGAAGGACATCGCTCGCGTCCTCACGGAGCAGCGCGCCCGCGAGATCGCAGCGGAGAAGTCCGCTGTCGCCGAGTAGGACCTAAGGAGAGAACATGACTGATTCGCGTAACTCGCGTAAGGTCCGTACGGGTGTCGTTACCTCCGTCTCCGGTGCCAAGACCATTGTTGTCACCATCACCGAGCGCAAGCGTCACCCCAAGTACGGCAAGATGATGACCAGCTCCAAGAAGCTGCACGCTCACGACGAGGAGTGCACGGCCGGCGTGGGCGATACCGTCCGCGTTATGGAGACCCGTCCTATGTCCAAGATGAAGCGTTGGCGCCTCATCGAGGTCGTCGAGCGCGCTAAATAAGCAGTCGCTCTTACGACTTGTACGTTTCCGAAGATGTGCGTATGCCTGGCTTGCATACCACGGGCCGTATAAAGGCTGCGCACCTCTCTTCGGTTCTTAGTTCGGAGGAACATCTACCATGATTCAGATGCAAACCATGCTGAACGTCGCCGACAACTCCGGCGCTCGCAAGATTCGCTGCATCAAGGTGCTTGGCGGTTCCAAGCGTCGTT
The DNA here is from genome assembly GCA_900543845.1 of uncultured Collinsella sp. Classification (GTDB taxonomy): domain Bacteria; phylum Actinomycetota; class Coriobacteriia; order Coriobacteriales; family Coriobacteriaceae; genus Collinsella. Next base: position 5,338 of record UQTD01000039.1, on the reverse strand, counting down.
ATGCAGGCATCGGCGATGTGTTCATCGGTGCTGTCCAGGAGGCTACCCCTGGTGCCAACGTCAAGAAGAAGGACGTTGTCCGTTGCGTCGTCGTTCGCACCGTTAAGGAGATCCGCCGCAAGGATGGCTCCTACATTCGCTTTGATGAGAACGCCTGCGTTGTCATCAACAACGATGGTTCGCCCGTCGGCACCCGTATCTTCGGGCCCGTCGCTCGCGAGCTTCGTGACAAGAAGTACATGAAGATCGTCTCGCTCGCTCCCGAGACCCTGTAGTTAGGGGAGATATATGTATATCAAGAAGGGCGATAAGGTCCAGGTTCTCTCTGGTAAGGATCGCGGCAAGCAGGGCGTTGTCCTGCGTGCTCTCCCCGCCGAGAACAAGGTCGTTGTCGAGGGCGTTTCGGTCGTCAAGAAGGCCGTCAAGCCCAACGCTGCCAACCAGCAGGGCGGCATCGTTTCGCAGGAGGCTCCCATCGACGCCTCCAACGTCAATCTCGTTTGCCCCGAGTGCGGTAAGGTTACCCGCGTCGGTCACGAGAAGGACGGCAAGAACAAGCTGCGCGTCTGCAAGAAGTGCGGCCACAAGTTCTAAGCTGCCCGCAACATCAAGTTGCTAGCAAAGGCCCGGATGCCCCCACGGCACCCGGGCCTTTTTCTATCCCCACTCATTGGGGACAGACTTAAATGAGCAATCGTTGGGGACGTTCTTAAACGGCTAGTTGACGGGGACAGCCTTGCCACTAAAGCGTCACATGGGGACAGTCCCTTCAGGTGCCGGCAGCTGGGTCCCTATGTGCCGGTAGTTCAGGGCGGTTCATTGATACCTGATGCCTTCTCAGAGGGGTTGAGTAATACAGCCCGCTCTCTCTTTTAGGGCTTTGGTGTGCCGCCTCTTTATGTCTCACAAGGATCGTCGCATGCGCATTTACGCGCAGAGTCTTGCGCGATAATGCGCATAACCGCGCAAACATCTGCTAACTATGGTTAAATAATGACAGATAAACAAATAAACACGCAAATACAAGCAAATACGCGCGCAATTGTGCGAATATAGGGCTGTTAGAAATGAAGAACCTTCGATGACTCAGGAGGCACATGATGGCAGATTCCAAACAGGCTCCGCTCGACGCCGAGGCAGCCGCAAAGGCGGCGTTTGCCTCGGTCCAGGATCAGCCGTTCCCCGATGATATCTTTACGGCCCCCGAGCTCCGCTGGGCCGTGATCGGGTGCGGCGTTATCGCCAACCAAATGGCCCAGTCCCTCGCTCTGGCCGGTCGCAAGCTCGCGGGTGTCGCCAACCGTACGCCGTCCAAGGCCCAGGCTTTTGCCGAGCAGTATGGTGTCGAGAAGGTGTACGAGACGGTTGAGGACCTCTACGCCGATCCGGACATCGACGCCGTCTATATCACCACGCCGCACAACACGCATATCACCTATCTGCGTGCCGCGCTGGCCGCCGGCAAGCATGTGCTCTGCGAGAAAGCCATTACTCTCAACTCCGCCGAGCTCGACGAGGCCCGTGCAATCGCCGACGAGCATAACGTGGTCCTTATGGACGCCACCACGGTGCTTCACATGCCGCTGTATCAGGAGCTGCGCCGTCGCATGGATGCTGGCGAGTTCGGCCGCATGAATCTCGCTCAGCTCAACTTTGGCAGCTACAAGGAGTACGGCGACCTGACCAATCGCTTCTACAATCGCAACCTTGCCGGCGGCGCCATGCTCGACATTGGCGTGTATGCGCTCTCCGTCATGCGCCTGTTTATGGCGAGCCAGCCCGCTGAGGTTGCCTCGCTGGGCAACACCTGTGAGACCGGTGTCGACGTTGCGGGCGGCATTGTCTGCCGTAACGCCGAGCAGCAGCTGGGCGTCGTGAGCCTTACGCTCCACTCCAAACAGCCCAAGCGCTCGGTCATCAGTTTCGATAAGTGCTATATCGAGGTCAACGAGTATCCGCGCGCCGACCATGCGACCATCGTGTGGACTGCGGACGGTCACCGTGAGGAGGTCCACACTGGCACCGAGGCATACGCTCTGTGCTACGAGATGGCCGACCTGGAGAAGGCCGTTGCCGGCGATGATTCGAAGCGCGAGCTTCTGGGCTATGCTTCCGATGTTATGGAGCTGATGACCAAGCTCCGAGCCGATTGGGGAGTCGTGTACCCCGAGGAGGAGTAAGCGATGCTTGCGGAAGATAGGCTCAACGCGATCGTGTCGATGGTGCAGCAGGCCGGCTCGGTTACCGTGCCGGAGCTTGCCGAAGCCCTGGGCGTGACACCGTCCACCATTCGCCGTGACTTGCAAACGCTCGACCGCGCGCACCGTATCGCCAAGGTGCACGGAGGCGCGACGAGTCTGGAGCGCGCGCACGTGACGCGCGACCTGACGATCGGCGAGCGCAGCGATCTCCATAACGACGACAAGGAGCGTATCTGCGCCCGTGCGGCGGCGCTTGTGGAGCCCGATAGCTTTGTGTATATCGATTCGGGCTCCACGACCCTCAAGCTCATCGAGCATCTTCCGCGCCTTGAGGTCGTCACCTATGTGACTGATTCCGTGCTTCACGCTCAGCACCTCGCTTTGCGCGGCATGCGCACCGTGGTGCTGGGCGGCGAGCTCAAGCCCGAGACCGAGGCGCTCGTCGGTCCCGATGCCTTGGCAACTCTGGACCGCTATAACTTCAACTGCGGCTTTTGGGGTTCCAATGGCATCGCCGCCGAGCAAGGTCTCACCACACCGGATATTGAGGAAGCGCAGGTCAAGCGTGTCTCGATGCGCCATACCGCCAAACGCTTCGTAATCTCGGACGCCAGCAAATTTGGCATGGTGGCGCCCGTCAAGTTCGCGGACTTCCGCGACGCAACGATCATCACCGCGGGCGAGGTGCCCGCCAAGTACCAGTCGATGGATAACGTCATCACGGTCTAGCGACAGGGGACAGGACAAGGTCAAAGCCGCCACAAAGGTGCCTGTCCCCATTGTGGTGGTTAGTAACGAAAACCGATTAGTTTTCTCAATAGAAAAGCGGCAACGTCCATCACGGGCGTTGCCGCTTTCGTTGTCTGCCGGTTTGTCTAAGTCTGTAACAACTGGACTGTCAAAAGTGGGTTAGATGTTACAGATTGAGATACTTCCGAACCGCGCCGTCCCTTTGTCTCGATCTGTAACATCTGGGACCGATTTTGCCGAGTTATTGTTACAGATTGAGATTTTCCCTTAAGGGGGATTCGAATGTCTCGATCTGTAACAGATAGACCGGAAAAAGGGTTCTAACTGTTACGGATCGAGACGTTTTGGGATCGCGGCTGAGCCATTGCGGCAAAACCACCACAAAGGTGCCTGTCCCCATTGTGGTGGTTTAGGGCTCCCAGGGGCAGGGGGCTTCGATGTGGATGTGCTCGCCGGTTACGGGATGCGTGAAGGACACGCTGTGGGCGTGGAGCATGAGGCCGCAGGGGCGCGGCGTGCCGTACAGGTCGTCGCCAACCAGGGGATGACGCTCGCTTGCCAGGTGCACACGGATCTGATGTTTGCGGCCGGTGAGCAGCTCGACATCGATATACGAGCGCGTGGGCAGGCCACGACGGCTCTTAAGACGCTTGAGCACCTTCACGCGCGTTTGAGACGGCTTGCCACTGGCGCCGACGCGCATCTTGCGGCTGTCGTGGCGGTCGCGGGCGATGGGTTTGTCGATGAGCTTTTCGTTCCAGTCGATCTTGCCCTCGGCGAGCGCCAGGTAGTGCTTTTCGAAAGCGTGGTCGATGACCATCTGGTCAAAGGCGGGCTGCGTCTGCTTGTCGAGCGAAAACAGCACCACGCCGGTGGTGTCACGGTCCAGGCGATTGAGCGGCTGCATGTCGGTTGCGGCAAAGCCGTCGCCCATCGCCAACAGCAGGTCGCTGGCGTAGTCGGTAAGCGTGCGCTCGCCGGTGCCGTCGCCGTGGACGATCATGCCGGCGGGCTTGTCGATGGCCATGAGCCAGGCGTCGCAGTAGAGGACTTGAGGTTCTTCGTTCACGTGTAAGCCTTTCGGTTAGCTGATTCCCACAAACATGCATCCCGAGGTCGCCCCGCGTAGGCGGGCGGCCGGCTTGCGGCCGGCCTGCGCTGCTTCGACGGCACGACGGACGCGGGCGACGGCACGGCCCACCTCATCCGTCTCGAGCAGCGTTCCGTCCACCATGAGACGACGCACGCCGGCATCGAGCAGCTGAGGGACCTGCGGCGTGAGGTCGATGGGGTAGGCATCGTACAGGCGAGAGCGGCCGTGGATGTCGGTTCGGACGGGCATGACCTTTCCGTCGATATTCTTGAGCGATAGCTTGCGGGCACGCAGGCGGCAGTTGGCACAATCGTGGATGCAGCCATTGGCAACCTGCAGAATGCAATGCTCGCTTGTCATGACGCGCGGGCGGCCAAAGACGGTGATGCCCAGAGCAGCGGGCGCGGCGGCGCCGAGCGAGACAATCTCGTCGAGCGTGATCTCGGGCGAGAGCCAAAACGCACCGGCGCCGCGCTCGGCAAGCGCCTCCATGCAGGGCGTGTTGTGCACCGGCAGGCAAGAGCGAATCTCGGCTGTGGCGCCGGCCTGCACGGCTACGGCGAGCTCAGAGATGTTGCCAATAGCGACCGTGGCACCGGCATTAATCCAGGGATCGACGCGCTCGTGGTCGACGGCGCGACAGACCTCGTCGAGTACGGGCACGATACCCTGCTCAAATGCATCGGCAGGGGAGAGTCCGACAGCCTCGAGCGCATCGGTGGTCATGTAGATGCGCGTGGCGCCCTCGGCACGAGCTGCCTCGGCGACTTCGAGCGTGGTGACGGCGGCGCAGATCTGCGGCTCATCGCGGTAGTGTGCGGGCGCGGGGCGGGAATCACTGGTGACAATCGCCGGCAACTCGAGCGTCTTCGCGCGCTCCTCGTACGGCTCCAGAATGGCCTCCTCCAAGGCCTTACAGGCGGCGGCACGCACCTTGTGCACGGCAGAGAAGCCCATACCGCAGCCGGCGTCGAGCGCCACATCAAAGCTCGCCGCCTCAAAGGGCGAGGAGCCCATGCGGCCCACATGCTCAACTAGGTCTGACGCCTCGACGGCGCGGGTCTTGGCAGCCTCGACGGTAAAGCCTGTGGCGGTGGCGGTGAGCGCGGGGTTGTCGCAGCAGGTGAGTGTGACAGTAAACGGCTCGCCCAGGCGCGCCACGATAGACGCATCAACAGCTCGGCGGCGCAGCACATCGCGCTTGAGCGCGGCACCGGCGGCGTAGAGCTCATCCTGGATGGCGTCAGATTTCATGCTGGTCAGCAGGTCGTACATGCTGTCCAGATCCTCGACA
>UQTD01000038.1 GCA_900543845.1 uncultured Collinsella sp. | reverse complement strand
CCTTCGCAGCGGCCTCCTCGGCCTTCGCGCGCTCGGCACGCAGGGCGGCCAGCTCCTCACGCTCGCGGCGTGCCTCTTCCTGGGCCTCGCGACGAGCCTTCTCGGCGCGGAGCTCTTCCAACTCGGCGCGCTCCTCGGCAGACAGTGGTTGGGACTCAAGCTCGGCCATGGTGCAGCCCTTTCTTTTTAAAAAAAGCCGCCGACACAATGTCAGCGGCTTATCAAATCCAAGGGTGGAGACGAAGGGAGTCGAACCCTCGGCCTCTGCCATGCGACGGCAGCGCTCTCCCAACTGAGCTACGTCCCCAGGACAAGTTGATATTTTACCTACGGCTCGCCAACTGTCAACGCCCAATACCCAGTCTTTTTGGGACGGGGCTGTTTTGACTACTTTTCGAACACCCGAGCCACCCGATGATTATTTATCCCCCGTCCCAGAAAAATCATCGGTAAACGCACTACTTTGCGCTGGTGAGGACGCCGGTGGTGTCGAACGCCGGGGTAAAGCTCTCGTCTACCGCTCCGCCTTCTTGCCAGAACATCGTCGTAAAGCCCAAGTCGTCGGCATGATCGAGCACCTGCTCGTACTCCTCGCGCGTCACGGCGCGCGCCAACTCGCCGCCTTGCTCGCGCATGAGCGCATTGGGCGTGTACTGGTTCATGACCGAAATCGGCACGTCACCCACCGTCTGCCACACCAGGTCCAGCACGCGGCACGAATCGTCCGCATGACCCGGCAGCACCAGGTGACGGACGATGATGCCGCGCTTCATGAGCCCCTCGTCGTCCACCAGCTCTCCCCCGCGGCGCTCAATCTCGCGCGCCATCTGAGCCAGGCCAGACACGGCCACACGTGGGTAATCCTTAATATGAGAAAGCGACTGCGCAAGCCCGGCATCGGCATATTTAAAGTCGGTAAGCCACACGTCGACCACATCGCCGAGCGCAGCCACGGCACTCGCCCGCTCATAGCCACTCGTGTTGTAGACGATCGGGCTGTCCAGCCCGCGCGCCCGCGCTGCGGCAATCGCGGCCGGCAGCAGGTGAGCGTAATGCGTCGCAGTCACCAGGTTGATGTTGTTGGCGCCCTGGTCCTGCAGCTCCAGCATAATCTCGACCAAACGCTGGGGCGTAATCTCAAGACCGAAATTTCCCGTCGAAATCTCGTGGTTTTGGCAGTAGACGCATTTGAGCGAACAGCCGCTAAAGAAAATCGTGCCCGAGCCGGCCTCACCCGAGATGGGCGGCTCCTCCCACATATGGAGCGCCGCGCGGGCGACCTTAAGCGTGTCGTCGGCGCCGCATATGCCGTGCGCACCCTCATCGCGCGCCGCACCGCAACGGCGCGGACACAAATGGCAGGCAGGCGAAAAAAGTTCGGTCAACGACGTCGGCATAAAAAACATGCTCCAAAATAACGATTCAGCAGCTCAAACGTAAAGGCCCGGACCGCACAGACGGCTCCAAGCCCAAGGCGCCGTAATCGTCCGACACGAATTTTGTAATGTCAAGACTGGAATCAACAAAGTGCCGCTTTATGATGTAGGTATTCCGCCCCCCGCGGAGCAACTGGGTGAACCGTCGCGTTTATTTAGGGAGCCCACACAGTCGTACTTAGTACAGGTATCCTTCGTTGTTAAGGACGCTGGAACAGTCGATGAGGGCACCCACCTGTTTTAGGTGGGTTCATTTTCGTAACGTGGGGGGTGGTTTTCTTTTGCCGATTTTGCCAAAAATTGCCATCGCAGATCCCGTATGACTCCCAACGGCACTCGGCAGAACCCAGCTAACATCCCAATATCTGGTAAGCGCGTGATAATCGCACGGCGTAAACCCCCGCACCCCCTCGGTCGAGTATCATGGGTCAGCTATGCCCTTTTGCGCGTAGCGCCCTTTGACCTTTTCCTTCGACGCTTGGCGGTTTTTTGATTCATGGCTTCATCCACGAGCTTCATACCGTACTTATGCGTGGCGGCCGCTGCCTTTATCACGACCTTTCTCACAGTACCCCTGGTCAAGCGCCTGGCAATCAAGCTCGACGCCGTCGACTATCCCTCCAAGCGCCGTATCAACACTAAGCCCATCCCACGCATGGGCGGCACGGCAGTCTTTTTGGGCCTCGTCGTTGCCTGCATCGTGCAGATCCTGGGCACCTGGTACCTGGGCTGGCCGCCCGTTTTGGTACCGCACCCGCGCCTTCACATCAGCTACCCCGTGCTGGCACTCTCCTTTACCGTGATCTTTGCGACCGGCGCGATCGATGATGTCTTCCAGCTCAAGCCCAAGCAAAAGCTGGCCGGCCAGGTGCTCGCCGCGCTCATCGCCTGCATCGGCGGCTTAAAAATCGGCGTCATCATCAACCCGTTTGCCCCCGGCGAGATCATGCTTGGCTGGCTCGCCTACCCCATCACCGTGATCTACCTAGTGGCGTTCACCAACATCATCAACCTCATCGACGGCCTCGACGGCCTGGCCACGGGCATTTGCGGCATCGCATCGTTCACCATGTTCACGATGGCCATGCTTTCGGGCCGTATCGACGCCGCCGCGCTCTCCATCGCGCTCTTTGGCTCGTGCCTCGCCTTCTTGCGCTATAACTTCAACCCCGCGAGCATCTTCTTGGGCGACTCGGGGTCGCTGCTGTTGGGCTTCGCCTTGGGCTCCATCTCGCTGCTCAACGTGAGCCGCACCGCCGCGCTCACCTCACTCATCATCCCGCTCATCGTGGCAGGCGTACCCATCATCGACACGTTCAGCGCCATCGTGCGCCGCAAGCGCGCCCACATTAGCATCGGACAGGCCGACAAGGGCCACATCCACCACCGCCTGATCCAAGAGGGCTACAACCAAAAGCAAGCCGTACTGCTCATCTACGCCTGGTGCATTATGCTTTCGGCCGGCGCCGCCGCCATCAATCAGGTCGAGGTCCCCATGCGCGTGCTCATCTTTGTCGTGCTCGCCATTGGCTCGGCCGCCTTCGCCAAGCACCTGCACCTTTTTGAGCCCGTCCTGCGCCACCATTACAACAAGCGCACACACGAGGACGAGCTGGTAACCCCCGACGACCCCGCTTTTAAGCAGGAGGAGCAAGCAGCCGAGGAACGTAAAGAAGAGCGCCACCACAAGCTCTAGGATAAGCTGCCGAGGATGCGCCCAGGCAACGCTGGCCAAGCGCAGCCGCGCCGCACCCATCGCACAAGCCGCCCCTCTCCCGCCCCTCGCCTACTTACGCCCCACCCCTTTCGATAAACGCGTTATCATTTTGACCAATACGCATACGTTAGGAGCAATCATGCCAAACGAGAACAGCTACGAAGTCGCGCTGCAAAAGAGCAACGCCATTCGCGAGGGTCTGGCCAAGACGCCCGAGAAGTTCACCATGCTTACCGGCGACCGCCCCACCGGACGCTTGCACCTGGGCCACTACTTTGGCACCCTCAAGGGCCGCGTGGAGCTGCAGAACATGGGCGCCAAGACCAACGTGCTCATCGCCGACTACCAGGTCATCACCGACCGCGACACCACCGAGCACATCCAGGACAACGTGTACAACATGGTCATGGACTACCTTGCCTGCGGCATCGACCCCGACAAGACCATGATCTACGCGCACTCCGCCGTGCCCGCCGCAAACCAGCTCATGCTGCCGTTCCTGTCGCTGGTCTCCGAGGCCGAGCTGGCGCGCAACCCCACGGTCAAGGCCGAGATGGAGGCCTCGGGCCACGAGCTCACCGGCCTTCTGCTCACCTACCCGGTGCATCAGGCCTGCGACATCCTGTTCTGCAAGGGCAACGTCGTGCCGGTCGGTCGCGACCAGCTGCCGCACATCGAGCTCACCCGCACCATCGCACGCCGCTTTAACAACCGTTACGGCAAGGTGTTCCCCGAGGTCGACGCGCTTCTGTCCGAGACCCCGCTGCTGCCCGGCCTTGACGGTCGCAAGATGAGCAAGAGCTACGGCAACGCCATCAATATTTCGATGACCGCCGAGGAGACGGCCAAGCGCATCAAGAAGAGCCAGACCGACTCCGAGCGCATGATCACGTTTGATCCCGAGAACCGCCCCGGCGTGTCCGGCCTGCTTTCGACGGCTGCCATCTGCACCGGTCGTTCCGAGGTCGAGATTGCCGAGGAGATCGGCATGGGCGGCTCCGGCCAGCTCAAGAAGTACGTGACCGAGGCCGTCAACGAGTACTTCGCCCCGATCCGCGAGCGTCGTCAGCGCTACGAGAACGATCTGGATTACGTGAAGGACGTGCTGCACGAGGGCAATCGTCGCGCCAACGAGATCGCCGAGCAGACCCTGGCCGAGGTTCAAGACGCCATGGGCATGGTGTACTAGGCAAAGCGCTTTCGCACAACATAGACGGTGAAATTAAATTTCTCCCCGAAACAGGAACAGGCCCGCTGGCAGTTAGTTGCCAGCGGGCCTGTTCCCGAAGTACACCGTTGAATCGCACAGAGGGGAGGAATGCGAATCAAACTCAACAGGGCAGGCTTTTTCATCGCCTATTGCCTGCTCCGTTGCTGAATACAATATAGTTCGCCGTGGTTTACTTTCTGACGGCAAAGTACGTCGCCACACCTTCTCCATAAGTTAACCCCGGTAAACCTGCAACGGAAAACCACCACAAAGGGGACAGGCACCTTTGTGGTGGTTTTGGCCATGGCGGAGCTGTTAGAGTCCGGCAGGCCAGCGACAGGCGTCCAAGTCGACGTGCATGGGATCGGTAAACGTCACGCCCTCCCCCATTAAGAGCTCACGCTGAGCATCGAGACCGCCAAAAGCAAAACCCTCGCATATGCGCCCGTCGGCAAACACCACACGATGGCAGGGAATCTCGCCAGGGCGCGGATTGCTGTGCAACGCATACCCCACGTACCGCGCACTTCGTGGACGACCGGCAAGCAGCGCCACCTGACCATACGTGGCGACCATCCCCTCAGGGATCTGCTCGACTACCTCGTACACCCGCTCAAAAAAGCCCTCAGACGCCATCGCATGCTCCCTTCAACCGAAACCAGCATAAACCACCACAAAGGTGCCTGTCCCCTTTGTGGTGGTTTTTGGCAGGTAAGTTAGTTGGCGGGGCGGAAGAAGGCTACGGCTACGGCGCCGGGACCCACATGGGTGCCGATAGTGGCGCCGATGGTATGGATGGGAAGCTCGCTTTCGGCATGGCCGGCCCACAGCGCCGCACTGTCCTCGATATATTTCTTGAGCACGGCGTCCGAAAGACCCGTATAGCCGAGCGCCAGCGGCATGGAAAAGTCGATGCCACCCGCCTTTTCTACCTTCTGGTTGAGCAGGTTGCGACCGTTCTTGGAACCGCGTGCCTTACCCAACTGCACGATGAGGCCGTCCTCGGCGGCCACGACCGGCTTCACGTTGAGCAGCGTGCCCACAGCGCCGGCCGCAGCAGACAGGCGGCCGCCGCGCACCAGGTACTCCAACGTCTCGAGCAGGCCGATAACCACCACGCGGTCGCGCACGGCCTCGACCGCCGCCGCGATCTGTGCCGCACTGCGGCCCTCGTCCACCAGGCGCAGCGCATACTCGACCAGAACACGCTCGCCCAAGGTCACGTTATTGCTGTCCACGACGAACACGTCGCCGCCCGGCGCCTCGGCAAGTGCCGTACGAGCACTCTGGTTGGTGCCCGAAAGCTTGGCGCCCACGGTAATGATCACGGCCTCATCGCCGGCCTCACGTGCTTCGGCAATCGCCTGCGAAAAGGCGTACGGGTTGACCTGGCCGGTCTTGGGCAGCTCGTCGCGCTCCACGAGCATCTCGTAAAAGCGCTGGTGATCGATGTCGACGCCATCCATGTACACATCGGTGCCAAAGGTGACGGACAGCGGCAGAACGCGCAGAGCGGGATGCTCAGCCGGCGTCATATCGCTCGCGGAATCGGTAATAATACGAATGGACATAGCGAATCCTTTCTTGCGCAGGTCCCGCGCGGGGAGTTTTGACAGCAATGCCCCTGCACGGTATACGCGCTCAAACGGGACTATGCAGTTGTTAATGGGAAGCAAATACCTTGACGGCCTTAGATCTCGCGCAGAGTGTTGAGAATCGTACGCAGCGACGCGTACATCTGCTCACGCTGCTCCACGCCCATGGCCTTACCGGTGGTGTCGAGCACTTCGCGAATGATGCGATCGGCCTCGCTCATGCTCTCGCCGCCCAGGGCAGTCAGGCGAACCGGGGCGCGGTACTTGACGGCAGCATCGCCCGAGTCGTCGACCTCGACGTAGCCGCCCTCCTCCAGATGTGCCAGTGTGCGCGAAACGGCGGCACGGGTAACGCCGGCCATGCGGGCGAGGTCGGCGCCAGTCAGGCCGTCCTTGCTGCGCTCAAGATAGTACAGGCACATGACGTCGGAGCCCTTAAGGCCGAGCCTTGCGCCCTCGGACGTCTTGATGCGCTGAATCTCCTTGTAGAGGCCGCTGATCAGTCCGACAAAGTCCTCAAAACGTGTCTCGTCGTTCTGCTGCATGGGAGACGACCGCCTTTCGCTTGCATGATGCTAACGGGTAAACATCTTAGCCGCATGTGCGGACACCCGTACCCAAAGATCCCAATTGTTAACCCATCAACATAAAAACCACCACAAAGGGGACAGGCACCTTTGTGGTGGTTTGGGGCATCAATAGGTTCTAGGCGCCGCTACAGCTCCACGCAGGGATTGTCGTGGGTCACTAGGGTCTTAACGACGACCGTCGCTCCCAGATAGCGCTCGAGCAGCTCGGCCAAGCGATCGATCGCGGCCTGGCAATCCCCCATCCGCTCGGGCTCCACGCACTCAATCGCCAGAAATGCGTCCGCCGAATCGTCGGACAGCGCCGTGCGAACGCCATCGCGCCAGTTCCAGCAACGGCACACGGCGCTCGCATCATCGATATAGGCAAGTTCACCGGGCAGCGTCGGATCATCTGCCTCCTCGCCAAGTGGCAAGAACGCATCGCCACCGTCGGTCACCTTCAAGCGAAGGTCTCCCTCGATCGCATGCAAATCCTCGCCTCCCACGGGCAACGCATAAGTCAACGAAATCGTATTGTAGATATCCACCGCCGGTGTGATGTGGCCGACCGGCTTGCCTTTGAGCACGCGCTTGAGCAGGTTCTCAACTGAGCAACGCGCGCCCTTCTTGGTCTTGAACAGGCGATACGCCTCGCGCCATGCCTTAACCGGCGCGTTCTCGCTGATGGTATCGCTCGTCAGGTGACGCTCCGCATCGATATTAGCGCGGTCGAGCAGCGCGGCGATCGCATCCACGTCCTCCTGGGGAATCTGCGCCGCAGGCTTCATGCCCTTTACGACCACGACGCCGACCGCCGCCTGCGGAAACAGCTCCCAAAACGAATCCTCGGCAACGAAACTCTTCATATGCTCTCCCTTCATAGCGTGCGCCCGAGCCCGGGCGCCTAAACAAAAAGCGCCCTCACAGCGGCCACCTTCAAAGTCCTACGGTGCCGCCACAAGAGCGCTTACGCTGCCCCCATCCGGAGAAGGGGGCGATATGTCAGGCGTATTGTAACCTGAGTCATCCGCCCAAGCAAAACCACCACAAAGGTGCCTGTCCCCTTTGTGGTGGATATGGACTCGCGGCGACGCTAGTGGCGGAGTCCCAGCAAGCCGCGGCCGCGATGACGGGCCTCGGCGGGCACCTGGGCGTGCGGGCCGGCGGTTTTGACGGACTCGGGCAGGTGCGAGTACTTCTTCTCGAAGTTCTCCTCGAACATCACCGCCAGGTTGTGCGCGGCCTCGTCGTAGCGCGCAGTGCTGTGCCAGTACTGGCGCGGCACCAGGATACCGTCGGGCACACCGTGGCACGTAGTGGGAATGTCGACATTAAAGATGTCGTCGTGCACAAACTCGCTGTCCTCGATGGTACCGTCGAGGGCGCGAGCGACCAGCGAGCGCGTGTAGGCCAGCTCGATGCGATGACCCACGCCGTAGCCGCCGCCAATCCAGCCGGTGTTGACCAGATAGACGCGCGTGCGGCCGTCGGCGATGCGCTCGCCGAGCATCTTAGCGTAGACCATGGGGTCGAGCGGCATAAACGGCTCGCCAAACAGCGAGGAGAACGTGGGCGTGGGCTCGGTGACGCCGACCTCGGTGCCGGGGATCTTGGCCGTAAAACCCGTTACAAAGTGATACATAGCAGCATCGGCCGTCAGGCGTGAGATGGGCGGCAGCACGCCAAAGGCGTCGCAGGTCAAAATCAGCACGACGCTCGGAGTAGTGCCCATGCCCTTGGTCCACGCGTTGGGAATGTGCTCGACGGGATAGGCCACGCGCGTGTTGTGCGTGATCGAGACGTCGTCGTAGTTGGGCTTGCGATTCTCATCGAGTACCACGTTTTCACAGATGGCGCCAAAGCGGACGGCGTTAAAGATCTCGGGCTCGTGGAACGCGTCCAGGCCCTCGCACTTGGCGTAGCAGCCGCCCTCGACGTTAAAGATGCCCATATCGGACCAGCCGTGCTCGTCATCGCCGATCAGCAGGCGTGTGGGATTGGCCGAAAGCGTGGTCTTGCCGGTGCCGGACAGGCCAAAGAACACCGCGGTCTCGTGCGTGACGGGATCCATGCTGGCCGAGCAATGCATGGGCAGTACGTCATCCTCGACGGGCAGCAGGTAATTCATGACGCTGAAGATGGACTTTTTGATCTCGCCGGAGTAGCCGGTGCCTGCGACCAGAATCACGCGCTCCTGGAAGTTGATGACCACCGCGGCGCTGGAGTTGAGGCCCTTGATGGCAGGATCGCACTGATAGCCGGGCGCGGCAAGGACGCAGAAGTCCGGCTCGCCGGTGCGTGCGATTTCGCGGGCAAGCGGGCGGGCGAGCATCTGTTTAATAAAGAGCGCCTGGCTGGCACGCTCACAGGCGACAAGCAGGCGGCGCGTATGGTTGCGGTCGGCACCGGCCATACCGCGCGTGACGAACACATCACGCTCGTTGAGATAGTCGACGATGCCGGCCTTGATGACCTCGTAGCTCTCGACAGACAGCGGGCGGTTGACAGCGCCCCAGGCAATCTTGTCGTGCACGTCGGGCGTGTCGACGATAAAGCGGTCGTTGGGTGAACGCCCAGTACGCTCCCCCGTCTCGATCACCAGTGCGCCGTTGGAGGCCATGCGGCCTTCGTTGCGGCGGATGGCATGCTCGACGAGCTCTGCCGCCGGCAGGTCCACCAGCAGGCGGGGCTGGTTCTCGGCGGGATCTTCGACCAGCGTAAGACCAAAGTTAGACAGAACTTCTGCAGGGGTAACACCAGACATGGGGCCTCCTTTAAAAGCGCGACACGTGGACGCGGCGCGCACTTTACTCACGTAAAGCCCGTTGTACCCGATATGCAAAAACGTTTTTGCGGCAACGGCGAAGCGCCCGCCCAACGGTCAAAAATCGCACGCAAGCGGCCTAGTCATTGGGGACGTTCTTAAACGACTAGTCGCTGGGGACACTCTTGAACAGGCAACGGCAAAGGAGTGTCCCCAGATGCCGGCACTTAGGGACGTTCCCAAAGTGCCGACTACAGCGGCAAGCCTTGGCCGAGCATGGCGATGGCGCTCATGAGGACCAGCATGCCGGCGGCGTAGGGCAGCACTGCGCCCAGGAGCTCGGCATCCTTACCGCGCACGTGAACGGCGGCAAGACCGATGGCGAGGGTCTGTGGCGAGATCATCTTACCGGCGGCGACGCCCAGGGCGTTCAGCGCGACCATCCAGTAGTCACTCACGCCCAGCGCCGTAGCCGCCTGGCTCTGGATGGGACCAAACAGCATGCCCGAGGACGTGCCCGAACCGGTCACGAACGCACCGACGGCACCGATCCACGGGGCCAGAATCGGGTACAGACCACCGGCGATGGCGATGCAGAACGCGCTAATCGACGAGATCATGCCCGCATAGCCCATCACCTTGGCGCAGCCCAGCACCGAAAGCATCGTGATTACCGTCGGCATCATCTGCTTGACGGTCGCGGCCAGCACCTCGCCCATCAGACGCGGCGAAGCGCCCTGAATCGCACCGCCGATAAACGCGGCCAGGAAGATCCAAACACCCGGTGTGTTGATCCACGAAAACGTAAGCGTACCGGGGTTCTCGCCGCAATACACCTGCACGTGGCTCGCAAACGGCGCGAGCGCGGCGTGCACGACGGGAACCAGGTTGGAGGTACCCAGCAGCAGCACAAAAATCAGGATGAAGCACGACCAGGCAGAAAGCGCCGACTTAACGGTGAGCTGTTCGCCGGCCTCGATATTCATATGGAAGCGCGCGTCCAGGTGACCGGACTTCTCGGCGCGCATGGCAAGCGCGGCAGTCAGCGCGAGTGACACGATGGAGCCCACGACCACGGCCAGCTCGGGACCCACAAACATGGCAACGACCAGGGCCGCACCAACAAAGGACACACCGGAAAGCAGTGCCACGCCGGCAACGCCGTGCAGACGCTCGGCAACGCTTGCAATATTGCCCTGGTCATCGGCAACACGACCCGCGACCAGCACAATAAGCAGCGGCATCACCACAAAGAACGGTGCGAGCTGCACCAACTGAACGGTCGCCAAATGCAGGGAATCCAGGCCCACCAGGTCGGCAACGGACACTGTGGGGATGCCAATGGAGCCGTAGGGCGTGGGCACGCCGTTGGCCAGCAGGCAAATCAGCACGGCAGGCACGGCCTCAAAACCAAGGCCCGCGAGCATGCCGGCGGGAATGGCAACGGCGGTACCAAAGCCGGCCATGCCCTCCATAAAGCCACCGAAGCACCAGGCCACGAGCAGCGCCAGCAGACGACGATCGCTGCTGATGGAGGTAATCATGCTGCCAATCACGTCCATGGCACCCGTGCGCACACACAGGTTATACGTGAACACCGCGGCGATGATCACGAGCACGATGGGCCACAGGGCCATCAAAAAGCCCTCGAGCGAGGCCGTGGCTATCTGCGCCGCCGGCAAATGCCACCACGCAAAGGCGAACACGCACGAAAGGGCGAACGAGCCAATGGCGGCCTTCCAAGCCGGCCATTTAAAGCACAGCAGCATCACGACGAGCCAGATGATCGGCACAAGAGCCAGCAAAAACGCAGCGACATCCATGGGTAGAAACTCCTTGGTACCGCGCAAGCGGCATCGGGGGGTCACAAAACTTCAACAGGATACCGCACGTTTACCGACAAATTACAGCCGCCCGCCGAAATAATTGGACAACCTGTTCAAAAACACGAATGGACACCACCGCGGCTATACTAGAGCGCAGCAAGAGAAAGGAATCGCCTTGAGCATCACGCCCCTCGATAGCATCCGCCGCGCCATCGCCCGCCGCAACGGCGTCACCGACCCCACCGTATCGGGCGAGGCGCACGGACAGGGCGGACGCATCGAGAACGGCCTGTTCCCCGCATCGCACACCGCCGAGGAGCTTGCACGAATCCAAGAGCTAAGCCAGCGTAACGCCGGCGGTCCCGACAGCAGCCAGGCCACACGCCGTCGCCGCGAGCGCGATCGCCAGCCCGGCCCCATCCACCGCATGGTCAATGCCTGGTGGAACCGCCTGCTCGGAGCCGTCTACGGCGGCGGCTTCTCCACGCAAGAAGCCGAGTACGAAGATCACGCTACCCGTCGCGACTACCTTTGGAATACCCTGGGCACCGCCGTGTGGGGCATGGCATTTCCGCTGCTCACCATTGTGTCGACGCAGCTCGTAGGCGCCGAGGAAGCCGGCAAGTTCTCCATCGCCTTTGTCACCGGCACGCTCATCATGATTGCGTGCAACTACGGCGTGCGCAACTTTCAGGTCTCGGACATCGACGAAAAGACGTCCTTTGCCTCCTACCAGCTCAACCGCTGGCTTTGCGGAGCGCTCGCGCTGGCATGCGGCCTGGTATACAGCAGCGCCCGCGGCTACGATGCGCAGATGGCCACGATCGGCCTGGGCGTCTACCTCTATAAGGTGATCGACGGCATCGCCGACGTGTACGAGGGTCGCCTGCAGCAGGCCGACAAGCTCTATTTGGCCGGTATGAGCCAAACGCTGCGTTCCGCCGGCGTCATCGCGGTCTTTAGCGTGGCACTGTTCCTCACGCGCAGCATGCCCATCGCGGCCATGGCCATGGGTGTCACCGCGATTGCCTCGCTCGTGCTGGTCACCGCCCCGCTCGCCCTGCTCGAGACCGAAAAATCACGCCGCATGAGCCTGCGCGAGGCTGGCCACCTGTTTATCCAGTGCGCCCCGCTCTTTGGTGCGCTGTTCCTGTTTAACCTTATCGAGAGCATGCCCAAGTTCGTGATGGAAGGCACACTGGCCTACAAGTATCAGCTGTACTTTAATGCGCTGTTCTTCCCGGCGCAGGCCATTTTGTTGAGCATTGGATTTATCTATAAACCGCAGCTCCTGCGTCTATCGAGCATTTGGGCGAATCCGCGCAAGCGTCGCCGCTTTGACCTGATTATTGTTGCCGTTATGGCACTGATCGTAGTCATCACCGGAGCGTGCGCCGCATTTATGGCAGGCCCCGGCATCCCCATCATGAGCTTTATGTACGGCCTCAACTTTGAGCGCTACCGCACGCTGGCACTGCTAATGGTTGTCGCCGGCGGCATCACCGCGGCAATCGACTTTATCTACGCCATCATCACGGTGTTGCGCCACGCCGGCGACGTCACCAAGATCTACCTGATCTGCTTCGCCGTTAGCGTGGTGCTGCCGGTGATCCTGATTAAGCTGCTGGGTCTGATGGGCGCTGTGGTGAGCTACCTAGCCATCATGGCCCTACTCCTGGTGCTACTGATCATCGAGTACGCCCACATCCGCCAACGCATCGAACGCGACCGCAACCCATACGGCGCCTAATTAGCTGCCCCGGTCACCGGAATTTGCGATGAAATCACCCCGGCTGGGGTCTCGTTGCGAACAATATGCATCACGCAAAACTAAGTGAGTAGACTTTTACCGAATCCCCGACCACATCGACAAAGCACAAGTCTGTGACCTGCAGTTTTGTTGAAGCAAGCATGTTGGGTGCTCGGCATTTCCAAAAAAGTCTACTCACTTAGCCAGCGAGCAGCCAAATGATTTTTAAATCCCCGTCCCAGAAAAATCATTTGAAGGGCAGAAGGGCAAAAGTAGTCAAAAAAGCCCCGTCCCAAATTAGCTACCCCTTGTGCAATCATTCGCCAGGAAGAATGTTCGCGTAGAATTCCGCACCATCGTCCAGACGCAGGATGCCCACGCGGCCGAACTCGGAGCCGGTGGCGGCGGCGCAATCGATGTCGATGCGATCGGGCACGCCAGCGGTATCCTCGCCGCCCAGCCGCACAATCTGCCCGCGGCCCGACTCCTCATCGAGCCCCGCCAGACCGCCGACCTCGCAATAACGCCCGAGCGACACCGTAGGCGTGTGGCCGCTCACGACGACCGGACCCTTGCCCTCGGCAGAAAGCAGTCCCGTCGGCGCATCCCAATAGCCATGGCGAATCCACAGCAGGTCATCGGACGACTGCACCGCAAGCATTTGCTGAAGTAACTCGCAATCGGCATCCACCGCCCCCGCACCATCGACACAATCAACCCCATGTTCAAGCAAAAACGCCCGCGCCGCCTCGGTCTGGATGCCAGCATGCACCAGCAGATACGGCCGCTCGTCAGTCTCGGCCACCGCATAGAGCGGCAGCGTCGCCATCCAACGCACGAGCTCCTCGTACGCCTCAAATTCCATATCGTTGAGCTGCTGACGGGTAGTCCAACCGCCGTTGATATCCCAGGTCTCGGCATCGAGCGGATCCTGGCCAATGATGGCATCGAGCATGATCTGCTCGTGATTGCCCTTGAGCACGCGAGCGTTGGGTAGCGAGCGTACGAGCTTAATAACGCCAACCGGATCGGGCCCGCGATCAATCATGTCACCCAGCACGTACAGCGTATCGTCGGACGACAGCGAAATCTTGGACAGGGCCTCGTCAAGCGCACGCACGTGCCCGTGAGCATCGGATGTCACATAGATCGCCATGGAACGCCTCTCTCTGCATTGCGGCCGAAGCCCGGAGCCGCAACTAAAACTTCAAGTTGAACTTAAACGTTACCCATTGTACTCCGTTGCAATAAAGCTGGAAAGGGCTGCATACCGTCAACGGTCGCCAGCGCATGCCTGTCAACCCGCACCGCTCACGCTACGTCGTCTGGCCCGGCGCCCCAACCAACGCCGCCCGCGTCTCCGCTTCGTGTCGAAAATGAGCACGCCCGCAATCCGCCCCCATAAACCCACCATCTTTGGGTACAAATAACCGCAGACAACTGACCGTGCCACGCCAACCACCCAGGAGCGGACACTATCCATGAACCAGATACTTCTCTTTATCGGCCTCGTCATCATTTTGTGCCTGACCATCAAACCCGTCGGCAAAAAGCTCCCCTTCCCCACCCTGCTTATCTTTATCGCACTCGGCATGCTGCTGGGCGTCAACGGTCCGGCGCACATCGACTTTAGCGACTACGCGCTCACCGAAACCGTCTGCAGCACGGCGCTGCTGTTCATCATGTTCTACGGCGGCTTTAACACCAACATCGACCGCGCCAAACCTGTCGCCGTGCCCGCGGTGCTGCTGAGCACACTCGGCGTCGTCATCACCGCTGGCATCACCGGCGTGTTCGCGCACTTTGTACTAGGCTTCGACTGGATCGGCGGCCTGCTGCTGGGATCGGTCGTGGCATCGACCGATGCAGCCAGCGTCTTTAGTGTGCTGCGCGAGCACAGTCTTTCGCTAAAAGGTGGCACCGACTCGCTGCTCGAGGTCGAATCGGGCTCCAACGATCCCGTCGCCTACATGCTCACCGCCGTGCTCGCGACCCTCGCGGCCGGCGGCGACATTAACATCCCCGTGCTGCTGGCCAAGCAGATCATCCTGGGCGCGGGGCTAGGCCTTGTTATCGGCTGGGCATCGGGCCGCCTGATTGAGCGCGCACACGCAACAGCCGAGGGCGCGCAGACTATCTTTTTATTCGCCGTGGCGATCGTTGCCTACGCGCTGCCGAGCTACCTGGGCGGCAACGGCTTTTTGGCCGTGTACCTTGCCGGCATCGTGCTAGGCGCGAGCGACATCACCGGTAAGGTCGAGCTGGCGCACTTCTTCGACACCCTCACCGAAATGGCCGAGATGACCATCTTCTTTTTGCTCGGCCTGCTCGTGACGCCCGCCCGCCTGCCGCAAATGCTGCTGCCGGGCCTGGCACTCATGGCGTTTATGCTCTTCGTGAGCCGCCCCATCGCCGTCGGTCTGCTGCTGGCGCCCTTTAAGACAAACCCTCGCCAGGTAGCGCTCGTAAGCTGGGCGGGCCTGCGCGGAGCAGCATCGGTCGTCTTTAGTCTCTTTGCCGTGGTGACCGGTGTACCCGGCGGTCACGACCTGTTTGACCTGGTGTTTGTAATTGCCGTGTCGAGCATTGTGGTGCAGGGCTCGCTGCTGCCAGCAGTGGCAAAGAAACTCGATATGATCGATGCAGAAGGCGACGTGCGCCGCACGTTTAACGATTACCGCGACGAGGACGGCATGTCGTTCGTCAAACTCAAGGTGGGAGCTGGACATCCGTTTGCCGGACGCTCGCTCGCGGATATTGGCAGTGCAACGGACATGCTCGTGGTCCTGGTGCTGCGCGATGGAGCGCACCCGGTGCTGCCCAACGGCGATACCGTAATTGAAGAAGGCGACCTGCTGGTTATGGCCGCGCCGACGTTTGAAGAGCGTGCCGAGGTTACGCTGCGCGAGGTCACCGTGACACCCCACGGTCGCCTGGCAGGGCAGCGCCTGCGCGACGTGCCGCAGGGCAAGCACCCGTTTATCGTCGTGATGCTCAAGCGCGACGGCCAAACGATCATCCCCGACGGCAACACCCTCATATACGCCGGCGACGAAGCCGTCATTGCCACGCTGGCGTCGTAGCCATCCCCACCCATAAGTTGCGGTGAAATAGGGACTGAATGGTCCTCTGAACAGCCATTTCAGTCCCTATTTCACCGCAAGTTATTAAGGGGATAGGTTAAAAACATTTGAATTGACACCGAAATGAAAAAAGCCGGGGAAAACGTCCCCGGCACTTGGAAGCCCTCTCTTAAGAGATGACCGACTTCTTTATATCACGAACGCTAGTTAGAAGCCATTCATTGAGGGCTTTATCAGGCGCGCCATCCCATCCACATGGCGCAATTTGAAAGCCGTCCGATCTCATGCTATAAAGAAGCCGGTACCCTCGAATAGAGGGACCTCCAAGAGCCGGGGGATGTCCCCCGGCATTTTTTATGCGAGTCAAGACTAAATACTTCTCGGGAAAACGCCGGCCCATTGCGTCAGCAATTTACGAGCCGCTCTACCCACCTCTGGACGGCTAAGGACTTTTCGCAGGTAGTTTGACGAACATATGTTTGCTTATTATAATATTACTTGAAAGCACCCCTTATCTCATGGTATAAAGAATACGGTTCCCTCCAAAAGAGGGGCCTCCAAGAGCCGGGGTCTTACCCCCGGCATTTTTTTTGCAAAAATGGAGGCCCACCATGAGCGAACTCTCCGTCTTTGTTGACGAATCTGGCGACCTCGGAGGCGTCTCCAACTACTACCTCGTCACCCTCGTTTTTCACGATCAATGCGATGCGCTCGTTGAACGCATTGACCGCTACGAGCGCGCCCTGTCGCAGTCCTCGCTTCCCAATACGCCTTTTCATGCAGGACCCCTATTGAATGGAAACGGCGACTACAAAGATCTTCCCAAGGAGCAGCGAAGGCACATGTTGAGCGCATTTCGCGCGTTCATTCAGCATCTCCCCATACGCTACCTCTGCCTACAATACCGAATGATCGAATTCACCGACAATCAAAACGGTCTTGCGGAAAGAATGAGGCGGGACCTCACGGTTGAGCTTTTCGACCATCTGGAATTCTTCCAACGATACGACACCGTTAAGATTTACTACGACAACGGTCAACCGATCGTAACAGAGGTCATCCATTCTGCGCTCGAGTACGTTCTAGCAAGGGACGTCATCGTATACCGAGAAGCCACACCGCGAGCCTACCGGCTATTCCAAGTTACTGATTACATCTGCACGATCGAGCTAACGGCTATCAAGTTTGACAGTAAGGAAGAAACCAAGACGGATCGGCTATTTTTTGGAACCCGAAGGACGTTCAAAAAGGGATTTCTCTCATATCTCCGGAACAAAAGAATGAACTGACCCGGGGTCACCAGTCATCAGACGCTCCGTAGTCGTCTTCGACGACAAAGTCTCGGAGATCGAGGCCTTCGCGTTCGGCTCGGGCCAGGAGCTCTTGGGGCGACTCGTCCTCGACATCCACTACGTCGAGTATGGCGGCCGGAAAGCCCACGCCGGCCGCACTCCCCGCGCGGTCGAGCAGACTCTCGCGCAGCTGGTCTACATCAACGTCGATCTTCATGGTGAAACCTCCCACCAAACCAGGCCCTTACTCGTCAGCGTCAAGCACTTCCACGGCAGCAACAAAAGCCGCAACCTGCTTGTCGTCCATCTGCGTGGCCAGGCGCCCCACGGGCTCATCGTAGGCGAACTGCACCTTATCGATAAAGCAATCCCAAGCACGCTCGTCCACACGCACGGCGGCCTCGCAATACTGACTGAGCTTTTTGAGTCCATACCAAAATGCATTCACATGGCGCGCAGGGCCCTCATCCAGCACGCCATCGTAACGCCGTCCGTTAAACTCCTGCATGCGTGCCACGGCAACCTTGAGCGAATCGCCGCCCTCAGTCGAAGCCTCGTCCACAAGCTCGGAAATCGCAGCCTCGCGCCGAACATCATGCCTGGTAGCGCCGTCGTACTCGCCCACCAGCACGTCTTCGTCAAGCCGTGAATCGTAGTCTAAATAGCTCGAGCCCCGGCAAATCCCATGCGGTGAGCCAGAGCCAAACGCACAGAACAACCCACCGTCGGCAACAACGCGACGGTAGGTATCAAACGACTTCTTAACCTGAGCGAGCAACTCGGAAAGCTCCCTGGCATCGCACGCCATCTCACACGCAACGCACACAGACTCGGGCAACGATACCGGCTCAACCGTGCTCCCCGCAACGCGGGCGGCACGCTCGGCCCGGTAGATCTCCATGAGCGGCTGAGCCTGAGCCAGTAGTGCCTCAGCCCGACGGGTGTAATAGGCGATGTCGTCGCGCTGCTTTGTCAGCGTATAGCGCCCGGCACTGTGCTGCCCGGCGATGGCCTCGCCCGCCAGAGCCGCCGCGCCGGAGACCTTGAGCAGATGGGAAAAGACATTGTTCTGCACGCCCTTGAGATAATACGGCGCAATCTGCCCCGTCATATACATGGGGATCCAGCTCTCCAGGCCCAGCATCATATCATCAAAGCTGCGGTCCAGGTTGTGGATCTGGTAGAGCTGCAAGC
>UQTD01000037.1 GCA_900543845.1 uncultured Collinsella sp. | reverse complement strand
AGGTTGCCGCCACCATGGTAGTGATGGGGGAAAGACGGCGCAGCGCCGCCACGGCCACCACGGTCGTCACGGCCGCCGCGAGGACCGCGATCCTCGTCCAGGCCCATGGCGACGAGCGGAGCGATAACCTTATCGAGAGCGGCCATCAGCTCGGTGGCCTCCTCGTAAGAAAGCTCGGGCAGGAGCTTCTCCTTCTTGTTGGCAAGCTCGACAAGGCCCTCAGCGGCATCCTCGGCAGCGAAGACGACAATCTTGCGCATATCGCCCTCGGCGTCGTCGATGCGGCCGACCAGATCGGCAGCCTCGGCCTCGGCCATCAGGCCATCGAGCTCACGAAGGCGCATGCCCAGCAGGTCGGACATTTCCTTCTGCTCCATCTTGGGCTTGAGGTCAAGAAGCTTGATGGCGCGCTCGATGTTCGCCATGCGCTCGGCCTTGGCCTCCTCCTCCTTGGAAATAGCAAAGCGACGGCTACGCAGCAGGCGGGCGGCCTTCTGCATCTTGTCCATCAGCTCTTCGTCATCGTAATCAACGGCGGCCTCGACAACCTCGGCCTCCTCCTCGGCGGAAACCTCGTCAGTAGCCTCAACCTCGGCAGCTTCGGTCTCCACGGTCTCGACTGCCTCAACCTCGGCAGCCATGGTCTCGTTCTCGGTCTCGTTCATGATCTCTTCGTTCTCGGACATGAGACTCCTTCTTGGCCCTCTCGGGCATCATCGCCCCATTCGCGGGGCCCGTCGCGCACTCTTTGCGCTTTAAACATTCATGCCTCTCGGCAAAACGTCCACTAGTTTATGGTGTCGCCATCCAATCTAGCTGCAGAATCTATGTGCACACATTAATGCGACATGTGCGACTCGCGACGAGCGTACACCAGCGACACCACAAACCCGACCACGGCAATTACAGCCGCCACGCGCACGGCAGTTGCAAATCCAATCGCCTGGGCAACGTCCGTCGCAACGCCAGCGGCACCGGCAGTCGCCGCAGAGCTCGAGAGCAGACCGATAAACAGCGACGGACCAAACGATGCGGCAATCATGTTCCACGTGTTGAGCAATGCCGTTCCGTGAGGATGCTCGGCGACAGGCAGCGTCTCCAAGCCGGCCGTTTGCGAGGGGCTCAGCACCAAACCGACTCCGGCATACACCACAACGGTCAGCGCCACGACGACGCCGATGTTCATGCTTGCCGCCGTCACCGAGATGGCAGTCTGCCCCACGGCAATCAGGGCAAAGCCGACCGGCAGCAGCGGCCATGCGCCACGGGCGTCCATCACGCGTCCGCCCACAATCGAGGTCACAGCATTGCAGGCAATCGCCGGCAAAATGAGCAAGCCCGCAACAAGTGCGGTCATGCCGTATGCGCCCTCAAAATAGAGCGGCAACAAAACGCTCATCGAGAACGTCGTCATCATCGATACCACCACAAGCAAGCACGCAGGCCAAAAACGAACACTCGCCATGGAACGCACGTTAAGCACCGGATGCTCGAGCTTGAGCTGGCGGGCCGCAAACAAGCCGAGCAGCACAATGGCGGCGACGAGTGCCGCAACACCCATCATAACGTTGGACGAGAACTCACCAACGGAGTACACAAACGCCGTGATGCCGGCAGCTAGCAAAATAACCGAGAGGATATCGAGCGAAACATCCTGGCGCTCTCCGACATTCTGAACAAGCTTTACGCCCGCCGCAGCGACCACAATGCCGCCCACCAGCGGCACTACGAACACCGCCCTCCAGCCAAACAACGTGCACATAAGACCGCTGATCACGGGCCCAAACGCCGGCCCCAGCGTAATGCAGGCACCGCCCAGGCTCAGATACAAACCGAGCTTCTCGCGCGGGGCGCAAGACAGTACCACGTTCATCATGAGCGGAAACAAGATGCCCGATCCCGCAGCCTGCAGGATACGGCTTGGCAGCAAAACGCTAAACGACGGAGCGACCAGGCACAGGACTTCGCCGGCGACCATACATCCGCATGCGAAAAACAACAGCCTGCGCGTCGAGAAACGACCGGACAGAAAGGCCATGATGGCCGTAAAGATCGACGTCACGATCATGTAACCCGAAACGAGCCACTGCGCCGTGGTGGCACTCACCGAAAAGGCCGCCATAATGTCGTGCAACGCCACGTTAATGATGTTCTCGTTAAACGCGGCAACAAAGGCTGCAACATACATTACGACGAGAATCGCCGAGGCCGTCGACGGTGATTGAGTTTGCTTTTGGGATTTGGTCCCCATGAAATTCCTTCCTCTTAGAACGACAATCGCATCGCCCCAGAGGAACGGTCCAGGGCGAAAATGAGCCCTAGACTTACGCCAGACGCCGTACACGACGAATCTAGCAACATGGTCCAACGTCGAAAGATTGTAACGCGGACGTGCAGCTTTCCTTTCGCGCTATTATTAAAAGTCCACGAAAGCATAAGACATGAGGAGCCCGCCATGATTAAGCCCATCATGAAATCCGAGTTCTTTTTGCGTCTGCCTTCCGAAGACGCAGGACCCGACGATGCCGCGACCGGGCAGGATCTCCTGGATACACTCCACGAGCATGAGCGCGAGTGCGTGGGCCTCGCCGCCAACATGATCGGCGTGCGCAAACGCATCATCTGCGTAAAAGACGGCAACAGGGCGCTCCTGATGTACAACCCGCAAATTCTTGAGCAGGTCAATGCCTATCAGACGAGCGAAGGATGCCTCTCGCTGGTCGGTGAGCGTCCCTGTACCCGCTATCGCCGCATTAAGGTTGAGTATTTGGACGAGAACTTCGTCCACCGCATCAAAAACTTCTCGGGCTACACCGCCGAGATCATCCAGCACGAAATCGGCCACTGCAATGGCGTCGTGGTTTAGGCCACCTGCCAAAATGAGGGTACCGGAGGCCTCCCTATGGATATCAGCCGCTTTGGCGAATTCGCCATCTTAGCGCAGTCACGCACGTTTCTTGATGCGGCGGAACTGCTTTTCATGTCGCAATCAACCCTCTCCAAGCACATCATGGCAATGGAGCACGAACTCGGCTGCAAGCTCATCGATCGAAGCCAGCGCCACGTAACACTCACCGCGCAAGGTGAAGCGCTCCTCCCCTATGCGCAAAAAATTGCGACGCTTCAGCACCGCTATCTTGCCGCCATTCAAATAGGCGCAGGTGAGCCGCTCGAGCACCTCACCGTAGGTTCTATCCCCATTATGGCCCCTTATGGGATCACGGACGCCGTCATCGATTTTCAGCAGGCGAACCCCTCATATTCTGTTGAGCTCATCGAGGGCGAGGGCGACACACTCAAGCGTATGCTCCTGCACGAGGACATTGACCTGGCCTTCATCCGTGACAGTGGCGCCATCGAGCCGGAGTTCAAAAAGATTCCCTTTACGACTGACCGGCTCGTGGCCGTCCTTCCGCTCGACCATCCGCTCGCCGAACGTGACACCGTCGAGATAGACGACCTTATCGACGAGAATTTCCTCATGCTTCCCCAAGGCTCGTTCGTAAGCGAGCTCGTCCTTTCCCTTTGTCGCGAAGCTGGATTTGGCCCACGCGTTACGTTCACCGGCAAACGAGCCGAGAACATCATCTCTCTTGTCGCACGCGGCGCCGGCGTCTCATTCCTCATGCGCAAGCCGGCGGAATCGCTTGCCAGCGGAAAGGTAGCCCTGGTGCCGCTTGAGCCCGCGACGACCTCCGAGGTCAGGCTCTACCTCAAGCGGAACGCCGCGCACTCGCAGGCGGTCGTCTCGTTCATCGGCTTCCTCCCCTACCGTCAGCTCCTGCAGGGCGACCGTGCGTCTTCCACCGCGGCACGACCGTCATAATCCCCGCTGCTCCACAACCGCAGACTTGTGTCCGCAAACACGCTGGCAGCGGCACGAAACACAAATATGCCTCGGGCGGCACGTCGCCGTCCGAGGCATATTTAGTTAAAGTGCGCAGACAGACTAGTCCACCGAGATGTTGAGTGCCTTACCGCCCTCGTCCTTCCTGGTACCGATCGCCATAGCGGCGACAAGAGCCAGAACGAAAGCGACCACACCGGAGATGACAAGGCCGATAAAGCCCGTGTCGATGCCGGCAGGGTTAATAAAGCTCGGGAAACCGAGCGGGCCGGAGGCACCGAAGGCATAGAGTTTGGCACCCATGAGGCCGGCAATGGCGCCGCCTACACCAGCGGAAATAAAGGTTGCCCACATAAGACGCTTACGCGGCAGCAAGATGGCGTAAAGCGCAGGCTCGTTGACACCGAAAATCGAAGAGACAAGGGCGGGAATGTTGACGGCAGCATTTTCCTCGGAGTCCTTGGTTCGGATGACCATGCCAAGCACAGCACCGGCGATGGCACAACCGCCTGCATACACGAGCGGGTTAATGAGGTCATAGCCGTAGGTTGCGACATCGAGAAACCACAGCGGGATGATACCCCAGTGCAGGCCGAACATGACGAGCAGGCTCCAGAACGTGCCGATGACAAAGCCGGCGAGGGCGGGCTGGACGTTGATGAGCATCAGAATGATCTGGGCAACGATGTTGGAGAGGACCGTCATGACCGGACCGACCACAAGCAGGCCAAGGATGCCGCAAATGAGGAGCGTCAGGATGTTGGAGAAGAACGAGCTCACAAGCGCGGGCAGCGCGTTAGAAAGGGCCTTGTGCACCTTGGAGGCAATCCAGACGATAAAGATCGCAGGCAGAATCGTCGATGAGTAATTCTGCATGATCAGCGGGACGCCAAAAATATCACCATAGACATTGGACTCGAAGACCGTGCCGGCGCCGAGCGTGTAGAGCGGATCTCCGCCCATAAGGGCAACGAGCGTCGGGTAGACGAGGATACCACCGAGCGCCATTCCCATAACGGGCTTAAGTCCGAACTTCTTGGCCGACGTCCAGCCAATGATTAGCGGAAAGTAATAGAAGACCGAATCTCCGATTGCCGAGAGCGTCACATACGTATTGCTGTCCTTGGCAAGCCAACCGGCAACCGTGCAGAGCGCGAGCATCGACTTGATAAAGCCACCGGCCATAAGCACGCCAAGAACCGGTTGCAGGATCTCGGAGATGATGGCAAGCAGACGCGAGAATGGATCGCCCTTTTTGACGTCGTCGCCCTCATCGATATCGAGTGCGGGTTTGGAGTCGAACCCGCCAATCTGAACAAGGTCGTTGTAGACGGCCTCGACAGTGGCACCAATCACGACCTGATACTGTCCGCCGGCCTGGATGACGTCAACGACGCCCTTCGTCGCCTTAAGCTCATTGGTCTGGGCGAGCGATTCATCCTTGAGGTGGAAGCGGAGACGCGTAATGCAGTGGCTCACGTCTAACACATTGTCTCGACCACCGACCTTTGTGATGATTTCATCGCAAAGCTTCTGGTATTTCATGGAATTCTCCTTTTTCTGAGCGGGGCATAGCGTAGATTTCATGCCTCCGTAGTCGACGTGGGAGGACAAGGAACCCGCTTCCCCCTTTGAAATCCGCAGACGCACGTACGCCCGGGATGGGAAACGGCAGAGAAGATGGAAGATGCCGATCACATGGCAGTGAGCCTCATTGGCCCATGCCACGCAATCAGGTCTACAGACGCGAAGCTGCTGCGCCGAGAAGTCTCGTCGTCTGGCAGAACTTGTCACACAGACGTTCCGGTTCACCCTGGGGAATCTGAGTACGCTCGGTCTCAAAGGAGAGGCCGTACTCGCGCGCCGGAAGGAAATACTCAAAATAGCCGTTGGTGTAACCGCAGACTATTCCCTCGACCGGGCATTCGCGCTTCATGCGAATGCCCAGGTCGCTGCCAAGCTCACTCGGGAACACAAAGAGATGCAGGCCGCCCAGACTGATGACGGCACACTTAAGCGTGAGCGAAAAGTCGTCATGGGCAACGGTGTGATAGAACGTCTGAGGCTCGATGCGGTCAAGAACGACCTCGCGATCGAGCTTGATCTGGGAAATCGCCTCGGCAAGACCGGTCGAAACACGCTCAACCTCGGGAATACCGCGTCCCTGGCGAAAATTGCGGTCGCTACAGTCGCCAGCAGCACCGACGACCATGGCCGGATAGTAACCAAGACTCTGAGCGAGCTTTTTGCCGGTAAGACCGGCGAGTTCGCTCGTGAGCTCCGTGCAGTCGGGTCCGACACAGGCAGAATGCACCGCCCAGTTCACAAAGCCCGCAAATGGCTTGCCTTCGGTATCGAAGAACGATACGACAATGACCTCATTGTCGGCGAGTTCACCTGGGATGATGCGGTTGTCGTAGAAACCGGTGATGACCTGCTTGCCCAAGCGACAAATCGCGGGCTGTGCGTTGGCGCGGCACTCCTCAAAGCATTGGCAAATGGTATCGAGGAACCAGCGGTAGTAGTTCTCGTCGAATTTTCCCGTCCACCAGCTGCGGTGGTAAGCGACGATTGAAGTATGGTCGTGCGTCGCCGAGAGCAGGACGCAATCACGGTCAATGCCGTAGCGCTCGGCGAGCATTGTCTTGACTTCCTCGGCCATGCTTTCCTCGAACTCGAGGACATCGGCATTAAAGAGAAACACTTCACGTTCGCCTTGCTGGAAAAGAATCGCGTTGGCGAAGACGTCGTCATGGACGCCTGTCGCAGGCTCCAGACGGTTGGGGAGGTTACGGTATCCGATTAGATAGATGTCGCCTTGCGGGGTAATCTTGCGGCGTGCATGTCCGATATTCATGCAAGTTCTCCTTTTTGTCGCGCCGCGTTCAAAGCGGCAAGGATGGTTTGGAGGAGGCGCTCATGGGAGCCGGCGGCAAAGCCGGAGTTCATGGCCTCATAGGTGATTTTCTCGTACGCATCGGGGGCCGGCAGATACTTCTGCCCTCCGTTGACAAGCGTGGCAAAGAGCACGGGGCAGAATCGGGCGGCGCGCACGGCGGCGCCAAACGAGCTCGAAACCTCGGGCTGG
Source organism: uncultured Collinsella sp. (assembly GCA_900543845.1). Lineage (GTDB taxonomy): Bacteria > Actinomycetota > Coriobacteriia > Coriobacteriales > Coriobacteriaceae > Collinsella. The sequence goes on along the minus strand of UQTD01000037.1, from coordinate 11,725 downwards.
ATACCAACGAACTCGGCATTTCCCAGCCGAAGTAAATAGACCCTCGTACGCTGTTCGCCTGCCGCATGAAACTCATAAGTTCGATGCGGGGCCAATGAGCAGAAGTCGGCGCGCGTCTGGGCGGGCAAAAGGACGTCGACCGTGCGAGCATCGACGCCGATGGCATCGTCCTCACGCGCCGCACGGACGGCCTCAATCAACGCATCGCTCATAGCGCGACCCTGTCGATGCAGCATGCGATATCCACTCTCGTGAGCATCTAACGTTTGCTTCGCCCCGGTCGAATCGAACGCAACGGTCACGGCGCGCTCCGCCGGACTCTGATCCCCCGCGGCACCGGGCAGCAGCAACACGACTCCGCCCAATTCGCGCTCGAGAGCCGTGGCGGCAAAGCCAAAGAGGTCCCCGCTCACCAAGCGCTTCCCCTGAGAATCGTGCGATCCGTCGAGCACGGAAGACTGGACATCAGCCGTCGCAAGCATGGCAACGAGCCCGCCCTCGGCATCCCTCGCGACAAGTATGGGCATCGCGTGGTCGGCAAACCCCTTGGGGTCTACTCCCAGCCACCAGCCGGCCGGCGTCTCAATGTCGCGGTTAACGTTCACAGGACAGTAGCCCTCCGCCGAGGCGAGCGTGACAGAGCGAATGCCCGCAACCGCCTGCTCAACAGCCGCGCGTGTCGCGGCGATGAGCGCGGCACGATAGCGCTCATTTCGATCGCGGGCATCGGTGTCGGCCAGATGCCCAGGGGTGCGCACGTGAGGCGCAGAAAACGTGTGGGTCGGGACCACCCAAGAAAAGGCGCCGTCGCAATTGGAGACATCCTTGACAACCTCACGCAGATCGACGAGTAGGGCCGGAGCGATCGAGGTAACCTCAAGTGAAAGGATGCAAGCGCGCCGCCCCATCCCTTCGACCACGAAGGCACGGGCAAAGATTTCATGACGGAGTGCGTCGAAACCGTCGAACGGCAATACGTCCTCTAAGTTAATGGCCACCCGGGCGGCTCCGGCCTTCATCTCTCCCTTATCCATGGCGAACGCCCTCCTTTATCTGTCGCTCACTCGATGCCGTACAAGCGCTGTGCCGTGCCGCCAAGCATAAGGTCCTTGTCCGTATCACTTAAATCTGTGGCGCGGACGCAGGCGACACCCTCTGTTAGCCACTCGCGTTTAACGGGATAACTCGTACCAAAGACAATATGGTCTGCACCAAGGACTTCAACCGCACAGGCAAGAAGCGTCTCGCCCCAGGGCTGAGCATGGGACATGTCGAAATAAACGTTGTTCTCAAGACGCTTGGAGACCGTCTCGGTATCGGTCTGGAAGCGACCCGAGGCATCTGGACGCTTGGGACCGTGCGGCAGCAGCATCTCCTTAAACGCAAAATAAGCGCCACCGAGCATGGAGTGGACCATCTTGACGTTGGGATAACGCTCGAAGAAGTCGCTGAAGATTTCACGACCGATTGCCGTGGTCTGGTCGACGCAACGGCCGTAGGAGCGACGCAGGTTGTCGTATGTGAGCAGAGACGTGTTCTCGACCGGTACGGGCACATGGTGCACGTAAACGGTGACGCTGCGTTCGTTCAGTCGCTCAAAAAAGCTCGAAAAGATCGGATCGTCGAGATAGCGCCTGCCGTAGTGGGCGCAGAGCTGCACGCCCGCGAAACCCTCGTCGAGCCTGCGATCGAGCTCCTCGAGGTTCGCCTCGGTGCCAAAGGGAGGCACGGCGACAAGCGGTATCAAGCGACCGTTCGACGCTTTTGCGTCAGCGGCCATACCGTCGTTGAAGCGCCGGCACATCTCGAGTGACATCCACTCATGGCAGCCGGGGAGTTTGAGAATCGCTTTATCGACCCCCGCCTCGTCCATGTCCGCCAGACGCTTCTCAAGGGTGTAGTCTCCCTCGATATAGTTGAGGCCTGGGAAGCCAGCGGGCTTTTCGATCACAATCTGTCGCTTGCCCGTGGGGCTTACGGTCAGGTAGCCCTCGGTGTCGTAAGCGCGGGGCACCTCGGCCAAAAACTGTTCACAGAGTGTCTCGTCATGGAAGATGCGCTCGTCAAACCAGTAGGAATTTGCATCGATAATCATTGGTGGGGACCGCCTTTCATCTTGTCGAGAACATTCTAAAAAAGCGGACACACGGACATCAATTCCAGTTGAAGCACACTGTATTCCATTTTGGAATATAGTTTTCCGTTCACACGCGATTCCCACTCGCCCAAACGATCGAGACACCGACAACGCGAGCTTTAACAGAAAACGGGCGACCCGAATCTGTTACGGGCCGCCCGTTAAATGACAGACTATCTCTGTCGTTATGATTGACGGTAATGGTCAAAGAAGTCGGCGAGGTCTTCAAGGGACTCTTTGAGTACTTCCATGCGCGGCAGGTACACGATGCGGAAGTGGTCGGGCTCAGCCCAGTTGAAGCCGCCGCCGCGCGTGATCAGGATCTTCTTCTCGTGCAGCAGGTCAAGGGCGAACTGCTCGTCATCGGTGATGTTGAACTTTTTAACATCCATCTTGGGGAAGATGTAGAACGCCGCACGTGGCTTAACCACCGAGATGCCGTCGATCTTGTTGAGCGCCTCATACACAAAGTTGCGCTGCTCGTAGACACGACCGCCGGGGCGGATGTAGTCGTTAACCGACTGATGGCCACCGAGCGCCGTCTGGACGATCGACTGGGCCGGCACGTTGGAGCACAGGCGCATGTTAGAGAGCATGTTGACGCCCATGATGAAGTCGCTCATGCAGCGTTGGTTGCCCGAAAGCACCATCCAGCCAATGCGATAGCCCGCGATCATATGCGACTTGGAAAGGCCGCTAAAGGTGACGCAGGGCAGATCGGGAGCGAGCGAGGCAATCGAAACGTGCTCGTAGCCGTCCATGCACAGGCGGTCGTAGATCTCATCGGCAAAGATCATCAGCTGATGCCTGCGTGCAACCTCGACGATGCCCTCGAGCACCTCGCGCGGATAGACGGAACCCGTGGGGTTGTTGGGGTTGATGATGACGAGGGCTTTGGTCGCGCTCGTGATCTTGGACTCCATATCCTCCAGGTCGGGATACCAATCGGCCTGCTCGTCGCACAGATAGTGCACAGGATGGCCGCCGGCAAGGGTCGCGCACGCCGTCCACAGCGGGTAGTCGGGGCTGGGGATTAGAATCTCGTCGCCATTGTCGAGCAGCGCGTTCATCGAAAGCTGAATGAGCTCGGACACGCCGTTGCCCGTGTAGATGTGCTCCATCTGAACGTTGGGCAGGCCCTTGATCTGCGAGTACTGCATGATCGCCTTGCGCGCGGAGAACAGGCCACGCGAGTTGGAATAGCCTTCGCAGTCGGGCAGCTGCTGGCGCATGTCCTTGATAACCTCGTCAGGCGTGCGGAAACCGAAGGGCGCCGGGTTGCCGATATTGAGCTTGAGGATGCGCTCGCCCTCGTCCTCCATACGGGCAGCCTCGTCGACGACGGGACCGCGCACATCATACAGGACGTTATCAAGCTTGGTGGATTTAGAAAAAGTACGCATGGTGGTGCTCCTTGGAATTTGAGCTGAGGGATGGGGTTCGGACTTGGAAACGTTACGGGGCGATGATGCCTCGCCTTGATCGGCGTCACCGGCAAGCAGCCAGGTAACATCGACCTCCAAAATGCGGGCGAGCAGCTCTGCCACATCGCGCCGCGGAATCGTCTTGCCGCTCACATATTGGCTCATCTGACTCTTGCCGAGTTTTTTGCCGAGCATCTCCGATGCGCGGATTACGTCCGACTGGCGAAAGTCGCGATCGGACATAGTCTGCCGCAGGCGATCGCTAAACGTCTCTTGGGCCACTAGAACCTCCTTGCTGGCAAAGTTCAATTTATAGAACACGAATTGAACCTGAGTTCAATTTAGCAAGCAGTATAGCGCCGTACCTCATTCGAAAGTTCAATTTCATAAGAAAACGTACCGAACTCCGAGAATCGTCCCGAGGTGGACAACGGGCACGCGCTTTTAGAGATATTCGAGGAAACGAGCCGCCGCGAGCGAAACGTCGGCGGTGCGGTATATGGCGTTGATCTGCCGATGAGGATGTCCCTCGAGCGGGCGCACGGCAACATCGAACTGGCAGCGGCGCAAGATGAGCGCGGGAAGAATGCTCACGCCCAGGCCGTCCTCGACCATGGCCATAATCGCATAGTCATCCCAGGTCGACAGCTTGGAGCGCACCGTCAGCCCCGCCCGACGGAACAGCGGCGTAATCTCGTCGTCGCTACCGCGTTCCAGCAGAATAAACTGCTCGTTGGCCAAATCGGCAAGGGAAACGACCTCCGCGGTGGCAAGCGAGGAGCCCGCTGGCACCACGGCCATCAGCTCGTCTTGTACCAACGGCCGCGACGCCATGCCGGCGCCGCGTGGCTCGCGCGGAATAAAGCCCAGGTCGCAGCGGCCTTCCGCCACCCATTGTTCAATCTCTGAGTAATCACCCATCAGCAGCTCATAATCGACGTCCGGGTGATCGGCGCGAAAGCGCGCAATCACCGGCGGCAGCACGTGGGTCGCCACGCTCGAAAACGTACCGATACAGATCTTGCCACGCATGAGCCCTCGCATCTCGTCCACGCGTCGCTGCAGGCGGCCAAACTCTTCGCATAACGCCTCGACTGCCGGCATGACCTGCCGCCCGTCGGCAGAAAGCACCACGCCCTCGCGGCTGCGATCAAGCACCTTAAAACCCCAGTCTGCCTCAAGGTCGCCCACCATACGGCTCACGCCCGACTGCGAATAGCTCAGCCGCTCTGCAGCACGCGTAAAGCTGCCGGCACGCACCGTCTCAAGCAGCACTTGCATCTTTTGGATATTGGTCTCCACGGCACGTCCCCACCCTTGCATGAGTTTTTGTCATGTTTGCCATGCATTATATTCGCTTTTCTTCTAAAGCCAGTTCACCCATAGTGAACATGTTCGGATATAGAGGGGATGTCAGCGCATGAACAACGGACTGTTTACGTACTTAGCAGCATTGCTATTGTTTGGCTCAAACGGCATCATCGCCGCTGCCATCGCGCTGCCGAGCTCCGATATCGTGCTCCTGCGCACGTTTTTGGGCGCCCTCTCGCTTGTCACCGTCCTCGCCATCACTCAACGCCATAAGTTGCAGGCGCCTTCTCGCCCCCGCGAAGCCGCAGCCCTTCTCCTCTCGGGAGCCGCGCTGGGCGCCAGCTGGATTTTTCTGTTCCGCGCCTACCAGACGATCGGCGTCGGCATATCCTCGCTGCTGTACTACTGCGGCCCCATCATCGTTATGGCGCTCTCCCCGCTCATCTTTGGCGAAAAATTGACCGGTGGCAAAATCGCCGGCTTCATAGCTGTCGTCTGCGGCGCCTTCCTCATCGCGGCCCAAGGCCTCGGCGGCAATATGCCCATCGCGGGCATCGTGTGCGGCATCGCCTCGGCCTTCTGCTATGCATTGATGGTCATCGCCAGCAAGGGTGCGCCGCACATCGAGGGCCTCGAGAACTCCGCGCTCCAGGTGAGCGCCGCCTTTTTGACCGCGCTGGTCCTTACGCTCCTCACGCAGGGCGCCCCCTCATTCCTGTCCGCCGGCGTCGCCGCCAGTATTGATTGGCGCGCCGTCGTCATGCTCGGCGTCGTCAACACCGGACTCGGTTGCCTGCTCTACTTTAGCGCCGTCGCCAAACTGCCCGTGCAGACCGTCGCCGTCGTCGGCTACCTTGAGCCGCTTTCGGCCGTCGTGTTCTCGGCCGTCCTTTTGGGCGAAACCATAACACCGGTCCGCCTGATGGGCGCCGCGCTTATCATCGGCGGCGCGATTTTTTGCGAACTCGCCGGCAAACGCGCAAACACCAAGGCTGGCATCGCCCAGACAGCACGTGCTTAATAGCCCCTGCTCTGAAATACTACCTGCGTATATGAATAATCCCCAGATGGGGATTATTGTCTAAAACACCCCGATGTGCCAAACTGCTCTTATATGTATAAAGATGGCATAAAGGTCTACTACTCGTGGCAGAGGCCAGATGTCCAAGGGAGTCCACGTGGCACACAACAAGCTGGAGGCAAGCCTCCAAGACCAGCGTAGTCAAGGCGGGCATGGAGCCATTCCCCTCTCCGCTGGCATGCTGCTCGTTACGCTCGGCGTCGTCTACGGTGACATCGGCACGAGCCCCATGTACACCATGAAATCAATCGTCGCCAACAACGGCGGCATCGGTACCGTCAGCGAGGACATGATCTTGGGCGCGCTCTCGCTCGTCATCTGGACCATGACGCTCGTGACCACGGTCAAGTACGTGGTAATCGCCATGAAGGCCGACAACCATAACGAGGGCGGCATCTTCGCCCTGTTCAGTCTCGTGCGTAAGGTGGCGCCGTGGCTGATTCTCCCCGCCATGATCGGCGGCGCGGCGCTGCTCGCCGACGGCATCCTCACCCCCGCGGTCACGGTCACCACGGCCATCGAGGGTCTGCGCACCATCGAATGGGGCCATGCGCTGCTGGGCGACGGCCAGACCAATGTGATCATCATCACCATCATCATTATCTGCGGTCTGTTTGCCATGCAACGCGCCGGTACCTCGTCGATCGGCAAGCTGTTCGGCCCGCTTATGACGCTATGGTTCCTGTTCCTGGCGGGCGCCGGCCTGTTCAACATGCTCGGCAATTTGTCTATCCTGCGCGCGCTCAACCCCATCCGCGGCATCATGTTCCTGTTCTCGCCCATCAACCACTCGGGCATCATGGTGCTCGGCTTCGTCTTCCTGTCGACGACCGGCGCCGAGGCACTCTATTCGGACATGGGTCACGTGGGCAAGGCTAACATTTACGCATCCTGGCCGTTCGTAAAGGCGGCCCTCATCCTCAACTATCTGGGTCAAGGCGCTTGGCTGCTCGCCAATAACTCCAACCCCCAGATGCTCGCGATGGATATCGTCAACCCGTTCTATATGATGCTCCCCGAGCCCCTGCGCCCCTTTGCCATCGTGCTTTCGGCCGTAGCGGCCATCATCGCCTCGCAGGCGCTCATCACCGGCTCTTTCTCGCTGGTATCCGAGGCAACCCGTCTCAACCTTATGCCGCATCTGCGCATCCACTACCCCAGCGACACCAAGGGCCAGCTCTATATTCCGCTCGTCAACAACATCATGTGGGTCGGCTGCATCTTCATCGTGCTGCTGTTCCAAAACTCCGAGCGCATGGAGAGCGCCTATGGCCTCGCCATTACCGTGACCATGCTCATGACCACGACGCTTTTGACGAGCTACATCGCCGGCATCCTCAAGCACAAGCTGGGTGCCTGCGTCTTCGCCCTGCTCTTTGGTGCCATTGAGCTATGCTTCTTCGCCTCGTGCCTCACCATGTTCTTTGACGGCGGCTACGTTATGATCTTCCTGGCGGCACTGCTGTTTGGCCTTATGTACGTGTGGCGTCGCGGCACCGCCATCGAGCGCACGCAGACGATTCTGCTGCCCGTCTCCAAGTACATCGACCAGCTCAATCGCCTGCGCAATGACGAGACCTATCCCGTGCTCGCTGACAATCTGGTATTTCTCACCAACAGCCCCGACCCGCTCACGCTCGACCGCGACGTGCTCTATTCCATCCTGGACAAGCACCCCAAGCGCGCCAAGGCATATTGGTTCATCAACGTGCACGTTACCGACGAGCCCTATACGCACGAGTATTCCGTTGAGACCTTTGGCACGGACTTTTTGTTCCGCGTGCGCTTAGACCTGGGCTTTAAGGTCAATCAGCGCATCAACGCCTACCTGCGCCAGATCGTTGGCGACCTGATGGCATCGGGTGAATTGCCGCCGCAGCATCACACCTACTCCATCTACGAGACACGCGGCAACGTGGGCGACTTCCGTTTTTGCATGCTGCGCAAGATGCTTGCCCCCGAAACGGACATCAACCGCAACGACCATCGCGTCATGGCCATCAAGTACGCCGTCCGCCGCGCCTGCGGAAGCCCGGCACGTTGGTACGGTCTCGAGAACTCGGCCATCATCATCGAGTACGTGCCGCTCTTTGCCCGCATGCGCCCGGCCGTTAAGCTCGTGCGTACCCAGGTGCCGCTCGAGGTTCAGATCGAAGAAGCCGAGGAAATGGAAGTCGATATCTTCTCGGACGACTTGGTCAACGGCAACGAGGCCGGCAAGAGCATGAACGTCGATCCCACCGAGCTGCTCGAGAGCGTCGCCGATACACCCGAACAGCAACAGCTCGACGGCCTCGAGAACGAACAACTCAACGACGCCAACTTCTAGCGACGTCACAAATCAACGACAGCGGCCCTGCACCTCACGAGAGACGCAGGGCCGCTTTGCATTGCAGTAAAGCTAACGGCTACGAACGACGCGGCTCGGGAACCACGAGCCTATCGGGGCTCGCGCCCTCGGCATCCATCAGGCTCACGTAGCGAATCGACGGATCCCCATACATCGCGTAGTAATAATTGCCCGTGCGCGCGCTAAAGCATCCGGTGTAGATAGTCTTCTCGAACTTGCCATCGCCCATCCTGGACGCTCCCTCGATCATCACCACGCCCTCGAGCGAGCGGAACATGCGAACGACGTTTTCGGTCTCGCTCTCCTTTTGCGGGTAATTGGCATTGAGGTACGCCGCCTTTACAAAACGGCTCGGCGAATAGCAATCGCCCGGAATGCCGCGCATGCCGGCACCCGCGCCATAGGGCTTGAGCTCGGCGCCACGCCATGTCGCCGTCTGCGGAAAATCGCTTGTGGCGGTGATATAGGTGCGGAGGTTTTCCATGTGCCACGGGAAGGTCGGCTGGTTGGCAAGGGTGTCGACCGGATCGTCGTATACATGCAGGCCGTCAGCCATCATCTCGACCACGATACTGCGCTGGCTGTCGCCGATAATCCAATGGAGCAGCGACACGCCCAGCCCCTCTCCGGCAGATTTGGCAACAATCACCGTGTCGCGCAGCGCGGCCTCGACCTCATCGACCGTCGAGAACGTCGCTGCCACCCACAGGGGAAACTCATAGGCCGCGATATTGGTCTTTCCATCAACCGGCCCCTCGGCATACTCGGCATAACCCGGGAAATTGAGGCCCGCCACGGCGAGGCCCGCATCGTTGCCGCAATCGAAGAACATAGGGTAGTTCTTGTAATCGATGCACATACCGATCACCGCGTGTGCCGCTGTCGCGTCGTCGATAAACGAATACGGAATCTGAAACCCGCGCGGCATCACGCGAACCTGTTGGCCGTAGTCAAAGCTCCAGTCGAGGTTGCGGCCTAGATACATGTGGCCAGAATTATCGGTAAATCGAATACTCGTGCACATAGCGCCTCCTAGCTTTACGTTCTTGCTAATTTCATTGTCTCCAAACAAAGGGGCGCTAAACACAAAAGCCCGGACATGACAGCAATGTCACGCCCGGGCCAAAGCACCGGTTCAATCCCCGATCAAATCGTCCTAGACGAGTTTACCGAGACAGTGATCAATCATGTGTTGAACCATCTGCGCCTCAAAGCCGACGAAGTCCTGCTTGCGCTCGCGCATCTTGCCGTCGACGATCACGTCATAAGCGACCTTGCACTTGATATAGCGCGTGGACTTGGTGATCTCCTCGTGCGTCAGGCAGCTCTCCTCCATCTTGCTGGCGCCCAGGCCAAACACCAGACGGGGGTTGTAGAGCACATGGGGCTCGCCGGCATCGTCCAGGTAGACGCAGACCTTCTTGGTGACGCCGATCTGGTTAGCGGCAAGGCAGCCGGCATCGTCGAGCGACTTGATGGTATCGATCAGGTCCTGAGCAACCGACTCGTCCTCGACGGTCGCAACCTCGCAACGCTGGGACAGGATAGCCTCGTCGTGGCAAAGCTCTTTAATCATACGTTCCTCCATAGGGGTCGTTGTAACCGCTTAAGTATACGGTACCCACACTTTTTCATGCGAAAAATACCGTCCGTCTGCTACAAAGCGCCGAACATCAACATGCGAGGAACAACAGCGTCGTAAAGGGGCTATAGTGGGTGAGTTCGTGTCAATCGGCCTAAACTCGGGGCCGAACAAGGAAAGGGTATGCATGGACGAACTATTTCACGTCAGCGAGCGCAAGTCCACAATCGGGACCGAACTCCGCGCTGGACTGACAACATTCCTGGCGATGGCCTACATCATCGCCGTCAACCCCGCGGTGCTCTCGGGCGCCGGCATCAATGCGGGAGCGCTCGCCTGCGCCACCTGCCTGGGCGCCGGCATCATGACCATCTGCATGGGCATCTTCGCCAACCGCCCGCTCGCCTGCGCGTCGGGCCTAGGCGTCAACGCGATGATCGCCGGAATCACCACCACCGTCTGCGGCGGTGACTGGCACGTGGCCATGAGCGTCATCTTCCTTGAGGGCGTCGTCATCTTGCTGCTCGTGCTTTGTGGCCTGCGCGAGGCCATCATGGACGCCATCCCGGTTGTCCTGCGTCACGCCATCTCGGTGGGTCTGGGCCTGTTTATCGCCATGATCGGCCTGTGCGACGCTGGCATCATCACCGCTGGCGCCGGTACGCTCGTCGGCCTGGGCGACATCGCCTCCCCCACCTTTATCGTCGGCATCATCTCCATCGTCGTGACGGTTGCCCTGGCTTCCCGCAACGTGCCGGGCTCGCTGCTCATCGGCATCATCGTCGCCGTTATCGCCGGTATCCCGCTGGGCGTCACCCAGGCTCCGACCGGTATCATCGCCCCGCTCGACTTCTCGAGCATCGGTGGCCCCATCGCCGACGCCGGCGGCATGCCCGCCATCGTCAAGGTCCTTACCGACCCCGCGCTCCTCGTCATCTCGTTCTCGCTGCTCATGAGTGACTTCTTCGACACCATGGGCACCGCGATGGCCGTGGCCAAGCAGGGCGAGTTCCTCACCGACGACGGCAACGTCGAGAATATCAAGGAGATCCTGATCGTCGACTCCGCCGCCGCTGCTGTGGGCGGTTTCATGGGCGTCTCCTCCATCACCACCTTCGTCGAGTCCACCTCTGGCGCAGCCGACGGTGGCCGCACGGGCCTCACCTCCGTCACCACCGGCGTGCTGTTCATTCTCGCCGCGTTCTTCTCCCCCATCGTCACCATCGTTTCCAGCGCCGCCACCTGCGGTGCTCTGGTCTACGTCGGCTACCTCATGATGAGCGAGGCCTCCGAGATCGACTGGTCCGACGTGTCGCAGGGTTTCCCGGCGTTCATGATTGTCGCCGGCGTGCCCTTCACCTACTCCATCTCTGCCGGCATTGGCCTGGGCTTTATCGCCTACGTGATCGTCGCGCTCTTTAAGGGCGAAGCCTCCAAGATCAAGCCGCTCATGTGGATCGCGGCCCTTGCCTTCCTCGTCTACTTCTTCGTAGCGTAGGCGCAAGGTTCGCAATATCAAACAGCAAAGCGCGGAGTCGCATCGAGCGGCTCCGCGCTTTGCTTTTAAGCCAAGGCAACGCACGGACGCGCGATATATTGCTTCCCAAGTTTTGGACATTTTGCCCTCAAAACGGCACTACCGCCGGCTACATCCTGCAGATATGCTGGGCTTAATCGCATAGGCCCTATGAGGATGGGAGTAACCATGGCCGCCTTGTTCACGACCCCCAAGCGCAATGACAAAACCCCTGGAGCCCATTTTGTCGAGCCCGACGTGCGCCGCCGCACGCTGCTCGCACACGGCAGCTGGCGCCGCGTGACACGCCGCATCGTCTGCGGC
>UQTD01000036.1 GCA_900543845.1 uncultured Collinsella sp. | reverse complement strand
GCAAGCGGTCGGCGGGGCCATTGTGGCTCTTGACAGCGGATTGGGTCATATGAGCAAACGCACCACGGGGTAGGTCTGCGCGACGCGGGCGACCTCGGCGGCAGCCTCCTCGTCGGTTAGATTGGCCTCGTGATTATTGAGCATATGGGGCCCTTTCGATAGTTTCGCATGGTAGCGGTGGGTTCCAAATGTTACAAGGGTAACACCTTGCCGATGCAGGTAAGCACGTGAATGCTGTTACATTTTTATGAGTTGGCAGACGGTGCGATTGAAGCCGCAGACGTGAGGTTTTGAGCACATTTGTTAACACTGCCGAAACGCTTGCGGGTGAAGGCTGTTTTGATTTTTACGGCTGCTAGAGCTCCAGGATGCCACGGACAGTCTGGGCAGCCGCTGCCGGGCGATCGCGCAGGCCGTTGTGCGCGCCGGGAACCATTACGAGTGGACAGTCCAAAAGCTCAGCCGCTATCCTCGTTCCCGCCTCGCGGGGCGTACCAATCGAGAGCTCGCCCAAAAGCACGGCGGCCACCGTTTTCGACGCGCGAACGCTATCCCAATCGGGAACGCAGGTCATAGTAATCCCGTATTCGTTCGCCATGAAACTGCGGCCGTTGCGCAGGGCATGCTTGGCTTCTGCCTCGGTTAACTTGGGAGCCTCAGGGTCCGAATCGCCGATGGCGCCCAAGAAGGCCCGTAATGCCCTGGAGACCTTTCCCGCGGCGATCATCTCGAGCAAAACCGGGGCCGCGCCCAGGCCGGCACCCTCATCCGTCACGGCGGGTTCATGCAGAATCGCACGCGAGATTATGGCGGGGTTTGCACGGAGAAGCTCCAGGGCCACCAACGTACCGGCACTGTGCGCGAGCACGTTTGCCGGAGCGCCAATATGCTCGATAACGGCCTGCAGGTCGGCGGCCTGGGCGGCGAGGTCGTAGCGTCCGTCTGCAGCGTCGCCGCTCTCGCCGCAACCGCGGCGGTCGTAGGCAATGACGCGACAGTCACGGGCGAGCTCGCGGGCGATGGCATCAAAAAAGACGCCGTCGACGCACGCACCGTGCACGCAAACCAAGGCGGGTGCATCGGACGATACAACCGGGCCGGCATACTCGCGGCAGGCAATCGTGGCGCCCGCATTCTCGACCGTAAATTCCATGTTGTGCCCCCATCATCAACGCCAATCCAGTTGTACATCAGTACGGTTGGATGGACCCGCACTTCCTTACGCTTTGTTAACAGATTAACTGTACCTGACCCGAGACTTTTCATGGCACCGCATAATGAGCGACGTGAAAAAACGAAACTTGTAAAGCAAGAGCCCACACCTTGCTTTGGAGCCGATGCTATGCTTAGGCACAATTGTCTTGAGGAGCATATGCCTATGTCTACGTTTTTGAATGCCAGCCCCATCTTTGGGCCCGTTCGCAGCCGTCGCCTTGGTCTCTCGCTCGGAGTCAACATGATGCCCGCCAGCGGCAAAATCTGCACGTTCGACTGCATTTACTGCGAAAACGGCCTCAACGCCGAGCGCCCCTGCCATGAGCCGTACAACACAGCCGCCGTGGTGCTCGATGCGCTCGAGGCCAAATTGCGCGAGATGGCAGCCGAGGGCGAGCTCCCCGATGTGATCACCTTCGCAGGCAACGGCGAGCCCACCGCCGCACCGGAGTTTCCGCAGGCCATCGCCGGCGCTGTCGCGCTGCGCGACGAGCTTGCCCCAAACTCCAAGATCGCCGTGCTCTCCAACGGCACGCGCGCCGACCGCCCCGAGGTGCACGACGCGCTCATGATGGTCGACGACAACATTCTTAAGCTCGATACCGTCGATCCGGCGTTTATCCAGCTGCTCGATCAACCCGTTGGCCCCTACGATGTAGAGCACCAGATCGAGACGTTCGCGAGCTTTAACGGTCATGTCATTATCCAGACGATCTTTTTGACCGGCAAGTATCAGGGCAAGCTCATCGACAACACCGGCGAGGAATACGTTGCCCCCTGGCTCGCGGCGCTCGAGCGCATTCGTCCGCAGGAGGCGACCATCTACACGGTGGCGCGCGAAACACCGGTCGCCGGCCTTGCCAAAGCAGCACCCGACGTCCTCGACGCCATTGCCGCGCGTGTGCGCGCCCTCGGCATTCCCTGCCAGGTGAGCTACTAGCAAAACCACGCAGCAGCTAGTGCCCGCCATCCCGCCCCATCAGTTGCGGTGATATAGTTCCTATTTGTGCTGTTAAACCGCTTAAATCGGAACTATATCACCGCAACTTTTATGGACGCGTGGGTGGGCTATACTAGCTGCGGATGAAAGGAAGTTAGCCATGTATGACAAAGGACCCGTACCCGGCCGCAACGACGCTTGCTGGTGCGGCAGCGGCAAAAAATATAAGAAATGCCATAGCACCTTTGATGAGCGCCTCGAGCGCCTGTGGGAGGAGGGCTGGGAGGTTCTGCCCCGCACGCTCTACAAGACGCCCGCCGATATCGAGGGCATCAAGCGCTCCGCCGCCATCAACGTGGGCGTGCTCGACTACGTAGGCGAGCACATCGCCGCGGGCATGACCACCAACCAGATCGACCAGATGATCTACGACTACACCGTCGAGCACGGTGGCACGCCGGCCGACCTCAACTACGAGGGCTACCCCAAGAGCGTGTGCACCTCGATCAACGACGTGGTCTGCCACGGCATCCCCTGCGATACGGACGTGCTGCACGAGGGCGATATCATCAACGTGGACTGCTCCACGATTCTTGACGGCTACTTTAGCGACTCGAGCCGCATGTTCTGCATCGGTGAGGTCTCTGCCGAGCGCCAGCGTCTTGTCGAGGTCACCCGTGCCAGCGTGGAGGCGGGCCTGGCGGCCGTCAAGCCATGGCTGCCGCTGTCCGTTATGGCCGAGGCCGTACAAAAGACGGTCGAGGACGCCGGCTTTAGCGTGGTGCGCGAGTACGGCGGGCACGGCATTGGCAAAGAGTTCCACGAGGACCCATTTGTGGGCTTTACCACCGAGGCGCCCGATGTGGACACCATCATGGCTCCGGGCATGGTCTTTACCATCGAGCCCATGGTCAACGCCGGAGCGCCCGACATCAAGATTAGCAAGGGTGACGGTTGGTGCGTGCGCACCAAGGACGGCAGCGACTCGGCCCAGTGCGAGGTACAGCTCGTGGTGACCGAGGACGGTTACGAACTGCTGAGCTGGTAGCCGTGGATGCGCCGGATGCTGACGGGCACGCTCGTCTTGCATCCGGCGTTTTTATTTGAACGTTTTGCCTGATAAAACCTGCCAAAATAAACCTGTCCCTTTTTGGTAGGTCGAGCGGAGAGGACTGCTTGTGAACATCCTGGTTTTGTTGCCCGTCAACGACCGTCACCGCGCGATCCTTGAATCGAGCGCTCCGGGCGAGGACTTTATCTACACGAGCGCCGATGCCGTCACGCGTGAGCAGGTCGCCGACGCCGACGTGATCTTGGGCAACATAGACCCCGCCCTGCTTACCGCGTGCGAGCACCTCCAGCTGCTGCAACTGCAGACCGCGGGCTATGACGATTACCTGGCCGCCGGCACCGTGCCAGCCGACGCCAAGCTTTCCTGCTCGGTGGGCGCCTACGGCCAAGCCGTGAGCGAGCACATGTTTGCCATGGTCCTTTCCATGATGAAGCGCCTGCCCGGCTATCACGACTTGCAGCGCGAGCATCGCTGGGAGGATTTGGGGTCGGTCACCTCGCTCAAAAACGCCAATGTGCTGGTGCTGGGCGCAGGCGATATCGGCGGCCACTTTGCCACGCTATGCCGCAGCATGGGCGCGCACGTCCGCGGCATCAAGCGCCATCCGCTCGTCTACCCCATTGTGTTTGAGGACATGGACGGCATGGATGCCCTGTCTGAGCGCTTGGCCGAAGCCGACGTCGTCGCATCCTTTATGCCGAGCACACCCGAGACCCGCGGCCTGGCAAACGCCGAGTTCTTCGCCGCGATGAAACCGGGCGCCTTCTTTGCCAACGGCGGCCGCGGCGATCTTGTGGTTGCCGACGACTTGGTTGCCGCTCTGGAGTCGGGACGTCTCGCCGGCGCCGCGGTCGACGTCACCGACCCCGAGCCGCTACCCGAGACAAGCCCACTGTGGGATGCGCCTAACATGCTCATCACGCCGCACGTCTCCGGCTGGTTCCACCTAGCCGCCACGCTCAATAACGTGGTCGACATCGCCGCGGAGAATCTGCGTCACCTGCAGGCCAGCGAGACCCTGCGCTGCTGGATCGAACACTAATTGTTCCGGCGTTTTGCCAAACGCCGGAACCCCTCGACGCTGCGAGCCCGCCAGAGCGGCAATCTGACGTTCAATCGTCGGGCATGGCCAAAAGGCCTATGCCCTCCTCTTTCACGTCACCTTGCTCGCTCTGGCGGGCTCTCGCTGACTTTCATTCGACCTGCGGCGTCTCGGCAGGTTCTCGCTGACTTTTATTCAACCTGCGGGGTCTTCAAATTGTTAGAGCGTTGCTAAGTAATTCTTTGCGTCTTCTACGTTCATTGCTGCGACGGGTGCGTGTGAACAGAGTTTGACATCGTTGGTGACCAGTAAATCTGCTTGGGAGCGTATCGCTGCCGCGATGATTAAATCGTCTTCGTAATCGCTATGGAGCTCACGCTGCTTACTCGCCATCCATATGTCGCTCAGGTCGCAGGGCACGGGCGTAGCAAGTTGCGACAACACATCAAGACAATCCCATGCGAGTGATGTCGCCGCCGAAGCGGCATCTTGAGACAGCGAACCGCGCTCTCGCCGATACCATGCCTTATGTTCACTTGAAATCAAATAGAACAGGTCTTTGGACGATGTCGCCGCATACAGCAAATCCACCTGCGCCGTGCATGCATCGCGTAAAAACTCAATCGCCGCCGAACGACCACGTCGTGAGGGAATGAAGTAATCGAGCCACACGTTGGTGTCAACCAAGATGCGCTTTAGAGCCTCACTCATAGAGCCAGCTCATCTCCTCGCCATAGCGATCAGCATAGGCGTTCCGTTTGAGCTCTTCGTCGTCCGATGGCTGAGCCCTGACCGTATCGATTCCCGACTCACGGCAAGCGGCAGCGAACAGCTTCGATCCCTGATCCATGAGCTCGAGTTTACGTTTGGCGGCCTTTTCGCGCTCGCGCTGTTCCGCCCGGGCACGACTGGGCAGCAGGATATCCTCGAGCGCACCGGGGCGATCGGCCAGCGACGTTGCAAGCTGCCAGAGCGCTCGCACCGCTTGGCTCGGCGTCATACCGGCCCTGGAGAGAGCGGCGTCCCCACTCCTTTTGAGATCGGCATCGAGACGCACGTTGATCTGAGCGGCTGTTGTGGTCATGACCCCTCCTTAATACTTTAAAATTATCATAAAACTCTATGGTAGATACGTAAAGCATGTATAGTATTTATTCGCATTAGCCGTACTCTGTACACAAAAAACCGCCGAGGCACGCTGCACCTCGGCGGCCACGTACCACCGATCTAGTTCGGTTTCACCCTTTGCATTCGCCCAGATAAAACCTGCCAAAATGAACCTGTCCCTTTTTGGCAGGTTTTAGAGCTCCACGCTTTCGGCTCCGTTGATGGTTAGGTCGCGCTCGTAGAAGGCGGTGAGGGCGCGGATGGCGTACATCACGTCGCGCACGCCGCCGGTCTCGTAGCTTGAGTGCATGGCAAGCTGCGGCAGGCCCACGTCCACGGCATGCATGCTCGCCTGCATATTGGACAGATTGCCAAGCGTAGAGCCGCCGGCCATGTCGCTCTTGTTGGCGAAGGCCTGCGTGGGCACGTCGGCGTCGTCGCAGATGGCCTGGAACACCGCGCGGCTAAAGGCATCGGTGCAGTAGTGCTGGTTGGCAGCTTCCTTGATAACGATGCCGCCGTTGAGCACGACCTGGTTGCGGGCATCGCACTTCTCGGCGTGGTTGGGATGCACGGCATGTGCATTGTCGCAGCTTACAAGCATCGAGGCGGCAAGGGCGCGATGATACGACTCGTCGTCAAAGCCCAGCGATCCGTTGATACGGCGCAGCGCATCGGCCAAGAACGTCGACATGGCGCCCTGCTTGGTCTCGGAGCCAACCTCCTCGTTATCGAAGCAGCAGAAGACCGAGACGCCGTGCGCGTTCTCGGCGCCCAAAAATGCCTGCAGCGAGGTATAGGCGCAGGCCAGGTCGTCGAGCTTGGGCGTCGAGATAAACTCATCGGCCCAGCCCCAAATACGCGCATCCTGTCGGTTGACCAGGAACAGGTCGCGACCCAAAACCTGATCGGACTCGACGTCCAGCTCGTCGGCGATCAGGGCGTCAAAGTCGCCCTGTTTCAGCTCGCCGGCGCTGATGAGCGGACACAGGTCAACGGCTCGGTTGGGAGCAAAGCCCTCGTTAACGCCGCGGTTCATGTGGATAGCAAGGCTCGGGATAATAGCGACCTCGCGCTCGGTGGCAAGCAGACGGCTCTCGATACGGTCGCCCTCGCGCACCAGCACGCGGCCCGCGAGCGCCAGTGGACGATCGAACCAGGTGTAGTCGATCATGCCGCCGTAGGCCTCGGTGTTCAGGCGCAGCGTCTCGCCCGCGCCATCGAGCTCGGGCACGGCCTTGACCTTAAACGTCGGCGAATCGCTATGCGACGCCGTGAGCTGAAAATGATAGTCACCGGCAACGCCGTCCTCGCCCCACGTCGCGGCCAGGTCCTCGCCCACTTTAAAGGCAACAACGCTCGAGGTATTGCGCTGCGTGTAGTAACGACCGCCCGGCTCGATGTCCCACGCCGCGTTCTCGGGCAGATAGGTAAAGCCCGCCTCGTCGAGCTCGGCCATAATGGTCGCCGCCGTATGGAACATGCTGGGGCATGCCTCGATAAAGTCGATAAGGTCGTTGGCGGCCTCGATATCATCGGCCGTCACATGCGCGCGCTCGGGCGTTTCCTGATCCGTCATGCTCTCCCCTTTCACTGGGTTGATGGTCCCCTCCAGCATACCCCGCCACGCCAGCGCCGCGCCTTTCATTCCATGTTTAATCCCGCGCCGCTCGCCAAGTTGAGCCATCATGCCCGTACACCTTTTGCGACAATTACGTTAACAGGACGAGAGGAGCCGTCATGAAGCCACGTAACATTGCCATCGCCTGCGGTGTTGCAGGAACCGCCGTCGGCCTTGCCGCTGCCGCCGGCATCGTTTACCGCAAGCAAATCAAGTCCGCCGCGTCGCTCAAACGCTTGACCGACTATGCGGATGGCTATGACCTGTATGCAATCGACGTCGCCTACGACTACGACCTCGACCGCATCATCGCCGCTGGCGTGCGCGACGACCAGGCCTACATCGATGCCGTGGTGGCGCAGGTGCTGCCCGGTGTGCCGGCACATGTCCAGGCGCCCCAGTTTGCCTGCAGCGCTTTTGTCGCCGTAGATGCCGAAGGCCGCGTGCGCACCGGTCGCAATTACGACTTTAAGGACGATACTTCGGCGCTGCTGGTGCGCAATCACCCGCGCGACGGCTATGCCTCCATCGGCTTTGCGGCCCTCAACAACCTGGGCACCAACGCTCCGCTTGACTCCGTCGCCGGACGCACCGCTGCACTCATGGGCCCGTTTGCCCAGCTCGACGGTGTTAACGAATGCGGCGTGTCCATTGCCGTACTCACCCTGGACTCCAAGCCCTGTGACCAGGACACGCAGCGCCCCGTCATCAATACCTCGCTCGCCATCCGTCTGGTGCTCGACCGTGCCGCCACCACGCAAGAAGCTGTCGACCTGCTTTCCGCCTACGACATGCACGCCATGGCAGGACGCGATTACCACTTCTTTATCAACGACGCCGCCGGTGACGCGCGGGTGGTGGAGTGGGGTCCGCGCGACCCCGACCGTGCATGCAAAGCGACTCCTGTACGCCAGGTTACGAACTTCTACGCCTGCTATGGCGACGAAGTGCTGCCCAACCAAAAGAATGGCGAGCTGGGCCATGGTAAGGAGCGCGCCGTCGCCATCGCCGATGTCCTTGACGCCCATGCCGGCGCCCAAGACGAGGCAGTCGCTTGGAAGGCCCTACGCGCTGCGGCGCAAGAACCCAATCCGGAAGACATCACCAGCAACACGCAGTGGTCGGTCGTCTTTGACAACACCGAACCCGCTGCCGTCATCACGCTGCGCCGCCACTGGGGCGACATCGACGCCTTTGTGCTGTAAGGAGCTGGCGCCGTCGTCCTTACGCTCGCCTGACGTTGCTTACATTTCTATACATTTGAGCTAACACGTTTTACCCCCGCATCAACAGTGTGCGGGGGTAAACTTATGCGCATGTTATAACTTGCCCGGAAGGATTCACCATGCTTAGAATCGGTCTTCTTACTAGTGGCGGCGACTGCCAGGCGCTCAACGCCACCATGCGCGGCATCGTCAAAACGCTTATGACCAATAGCGAAGAGCCTATCGAGATCTATGGTTTTGAGGACGGCTACCAGGGCCTTATCTACAGCAGGTTCCGCGTCATGACGCCCGCCGATTTTAGCGGCATCCTCACCCGCGGCGGCACCATTTTGGGCACGAGCCGCACGCCGTTCAAGCGCCTGAACATTCCCGAGGCCGACGGCGTCGAGAAGGTGCCCGCAATGGTCCACACCTATCACAAGTTGCAGCTCGACTGCCTGTTTATGCTGGGCGGTAACGGCTCCACCAAGACCGCCAACCGCCTGCGCGAAGAGGGCCTCAACGTTATTGCCCTGCCCAAGACCATCGATAACGACACCTGGGGCACCGAGATGACCTTTGGCTTTACGAGCGCCATCGACGTCGCCACCAAGTGCATCGACGACATCCACACCACCGCCTCGAGCCACGGGCGCGTGTTCGTTATCGAGATTATGGGCCACAAGGTTGGCTGGATCCCGCTGTATGCCGGCGTCGCGGGCGGCGCGGACGTCATCCTGATCCCCGAGATCCCCTACGACATGGACCAGGTCATCAAGACCATCGAGCATCGCATGGAAACCGGCAGCCGCTTTACCATCGTGGCCGTCGCCGAGGGCGCCATCTCCAAGGAGGACGCGGCGCTGTCCAAGAAGGAGTACAAGAAGAAGCTCGCCGAGCGCACGAGCCCGTCGATCGTCTACGACATCGCCAAGGAGATCGAGGCCAAGACCGGTCGCGAGACCCGCGTCGCCATCCCCGGTCACACGCAGCGCGGTGGCCAGCCCGACGCTCAGGACCGCATCTTTGCGACCCAGTGTGGCGTCGAGGCGGCGCTGGGCTGCCTGCGCGGCGAGTTTGGCTACATGATTGCCCTGCGTGACGGCAAGATGTGCCACATGCCGCTCGAGGATGTCGCCGGCAAGCTCAAGTATGTCGACCCCCAGAGCGATCTTGTGCGCGAGGCCAAGGCATTGGGCATCAGCTTCGGCGACGAATAGCCTCGGCCGAAACTGCTCTCATCGGAGGCCCCAGGGCTTACCTCCCAAATCGTCCTCGGACATGTCAGGACCCCGCTGCGCGCTTCACGCGGCGGGGTCCTTCCGTCCTGCGGAAAGATTTGGGAGGTAAGCCCTGAGGCCTCCTGCGGTAACTAGGGAGGTCGAGGCTATTCGTCTTCTTGCTGCGGGTGCCTGGGGTAGGATACGGCGTGCATTTTTGGGAGTATTCAGCAGCCGAGGGTGCCTGCATACTGGATTTTGGCGAGAGGCAGGCGCTATGGGCCGCGTTCTGTAAAAAATGACCAGCTCTTGAGGCATTGGGGGTCCAGGACCAGGGCATTCAGCGCGGTTTTGTGCATCCGTTCCCGCACCTGCGGACTCCGGGATGCTGAATACTCCGGAATTTGCACGCCGCCCCCGGGGGTACCTGTGGGCAAAAAGCAATCGCCCCGCCGAAATATACATTCGACGGGGCGGTTTATGCAGTACAGCGCCTGTGGATGCGCATGTCGCTCAGCGTTCTTGCCGACCGATGCAACGTCGTGCGTAGCCCTTAATGCCTTCGGTGAAACCGTCAAGGTCGTCGAGCGTGATCACGTTATCGGAAAGCAAGCTGGCAATCTCATAATGCATGGTGCTGCGGCGAATATCGTTTGCTAGCACTCCCGAGGACAGCTTGTCCCTATTGATGCGCTCTTCTAGCGCCCAAAATCTACTAGACGTTTCGCTGCCGCCGTTTAGTATCTCGATGTATTGGCCGATGAGCATTTCCATATAGCTTTCTTGCCATTTTGGGAGCAGCTCCTTAAACAGCTTCCAGTCGCTTTCAGCTACCTCGCCCATATTGCCTCCGTTCGCCAAACAGACTTAGCCATTCGATTTTTATTCTATTTGGTATTTTCGCTCGCAGCCGTGAATGAGGGGACCATCGGTCTTCGAGTTCGAGCTTGAATGAATCGTTTGCTACAAAATGCGCCTAATTACTGCGATGATTCGAATGCCTTCGACCATGCCGAAAAGGGTGAAAGTAAAACCGCAGGTAGAAAGCTTGCCGATTTTTGAAAAAGATGGATGTGGTCGGCCTCATTGAGTTCATCGTAGTAAATCGGCCTTTTCTTGGCATGCGGTGAGTTAAATGCCAATTCCTGCGCTGGAATTGCCCGCTCCATTCGTGAGTTGCGGTGAAATAGGGGCTGTTAGACGCTCCAAGGTCCTCAACGGTCTGTATTTCACCGCAACTTGAAAGGGGCGAGCGGTATTGGCCAAGCATTGCTGACGGGTTGGAGCGGCTTAGGCTTGTTTGCGGCGTTTCCATTGCTTTCGGCACCAGCGCATGAGCGCTTTGACAACTGGGATGGTAATGAGGATGACCCATGCGGGATGGGGCTGCGCCAAGCAAAGCCACATATAGAGGAACCAGGCAATGGCGGCTGTTGGATAGACGCTGCCGATTAGCTTAGATAGATGACGTCGGTCGATGAAGTCGCCCATCGCATAGTAGACGGGAATCAGAAAGACCAGGAAGAGCCCCATGCCCCACGTGCCGCAGACGATGCCGAGCGCGAGATAGGCGAGGACGACAAGTACAGGAAAGGGAAACTTGTTCCATGCGCGACCGAGCTTAGTGTGGAAATGCTTGCCATGATGGTCGAGCTTGTCGTGTGCCTCTTTCCAGCTCGAAAAGGTCTCGCCGTCGATGGTAACGGTGCCGTCGGCATTGGTATGTACGCTGTGTCCATCGTCCTCTAGCGTATCGATATGCAATCCGCCCGGCCCGACATGGACCTCTTCACCCTTGCGCTTGTTAGCCACATGGATACCATCCCAGCCAACATGGACCTCTTCGCCTTTGTTGGGATCAATAACGTGGATACCATGTGCGAGAGAAATATCGACAAGTGGCTTGCCGTCAGGATCCACGTGCTCGGTAGAAGACTCGGTGCCTTCAGTCTCGTCGTAATTATTTGCGTCAACGTCATCGTCGGCCGAGGTGTCGACATCGCTAGCCGCTTCCCCATATAGCAACTCATCCAGTGACACGCCATACAGCGCGGCGAGTGCAATAAGGTTATCGGTATCGGGTGAGGATTCGCTGCGTTCCCATTTGCTGACAGCCTGGCGGCTTACACCCAACTGGACAGCAAGAGCCTCTTGGGAAAGACCGGCGGCTTTGCGGCGATCGACGAGGCGCTGCGCCATCGCAAGATCCATAGCAGTTCCTTTCATGTGGCGACCGTAATCGAATGAGCCGAGTATGCCGAGAACAACCGGTAGCGACCACCATTTCTAGTTAGAATCTGCTCCAACCCTACCGCAACTACGAGTAGCAACCCCTAATGGCCTGCCATTTCATGACAAATGTCAGTACGCATAACAGCCAAGAGCCCTCTCAATATGTTGCGGTGGAATAGTTCCTGTTTGGCATAGCAGAGCCATAAAACAGGAACTATTCCACCGCAACTTACTATCAGGCCACGCACCCGCAGAGTAGCCACAGGTGCCTAGGGTAGGATGCGGCGTGCATTTTTGGGAGTATTCAGCAGCCGAGGGTGCCTGCATACTGGATTTTGGGCGAAAGGCAGGCACCATGGGCTGCATCCTGTAAAAAACGAGCGGCTCTAGAGGCGTTGGGACTCAGAATCGGGGCTTTCAGCGCAGTTTTGCACTCCCGCCCCCGCGCCCGCGGACCCCGGGATGCTGAATACTCCGGAATTTGCACGGCGCCCCCTGGGGCACCTGTGGGCAAAAAGCAATCGCCCCACCGAAATATGCATTTGGCGGGGCAGTTTATGCAAAAATACTGCTGTGGGCGCGTCGGCAGCTCGCCAGAACTTGAATCCCAGGACAGGTTACTCGGCGCTCTTGAGGGCGCCGACCATGTCGATCCTATTGAGGGTGCGATTGGTAGTGAGGTTGACGATAAACGTAAAGACAAAGGAAAGTACTACGGCGAGCACATAACTCAGCGGCTGGACCTCAACGTCAAAGTAGAGCGACGGCATCTGCAGAATGTACGTAAAGCTCTCGGCCAGCAGGCTACCCAGCGGCACGCCCAGCGCGGCGCCAATTGCCGTGAGGATTAACGTCTCCTTGTTGACGTAGTGGTGCACCTCGCCACGGCGGAAGCCCAGCACCTTAATGGTCGCCAGCTCGCGCTCGCGCTCGGAGATATTCGTGTTGGACAGTGTAAACACAACCACAAACGACAGGCACGCCGCCATAAAGGTCACGAGCGCCACGACCGAATTGATAATCGTAAAGTTCGCATCAGCGTTCGCCTGATGCTCGGCCGTACTCGAAATCGTAAGCCAGCCGTCACTCTTAATCTTCTTGCTAAACGCAATCTGGTCGGCCGACGAGCCCTTCAGCAACGCAAGGACACCGTTAAGGCGCGCGCTTCGACCGAACGCGCGCTCATAGGTGCCCTGCGTCATATAGAGTGTGTTGCCAAGATAGTTGAGCGAAATGTCGCTGACTTTGACCTTGGCAACATTGAGCGACGAATCCTGGACGTGCGCCGTATCACCCGGCTGAATCCCCAGCGCCAGCTGTGAACTCTTGCTCAGATACACATCTCCGTCACGCAAAGACAGCGACTCTTTGGACTCGTCCTCAAGGCGCACGTAGTCGTCCAGATCGTTCACACGGTCATCGGGCACCACGATTAACAGCACTGTCTCGCTTTTGCCGCCAAATGTAAAGGTGACGTTATCGGTCGTAATCGGCAGCGTCGAAGTCACGGTCACACCGGAATCCTTGACCGCGCTTCGCTCGTCGAGCGCCGCACACGTCTGCGTAAAGTCGTCGGGATTGGCGACCGCCAGCAAGTCGTAGCGCGTGATATGCCCGTACTGTTTGGGCGAAAGCGATATCGACGTATCACGGATGCCCAGAGCGCAGATCACGAGCGCCGTGCAGCCGGCGATACCAAAGATGGTCATAAGGGCACGCTTTTTGTAGCGGAACAGGTTACGCGCCGCCACCTTGTTCAAAAAGCCCATACGGTGCCAGATAAAGCCGATGCGCTCAAGCAAAATGCGCGAGCCGGCACGCGGGGCCTTGGGACGCATGAGCGAGGCTGGGGTCTCGGCCATCTCGTGGCGGCAGGCGATAATCGTGGCGCCCACCACGCCCACGGCAAACAGCGCCACCGAGACGATTGAGGACACGATGTCGTACGAAAGCAGCATCTGGGGCAGTGAGTACATGTCGTCGAACACCGTGAACAGGAACAGTGGTAGGCCCACAAATCCGACAATGTTGCCAAGCACGCCGCCGATCAGACAAGCCCACAGTGAATAGTTCACGTATTTGGACAGGATACGCCCGCGTGAATAGCCGAGCGCCTTGTACAGACCAATGAGCGTGCGCTCCTCCTCGACCATGCGCGTGGCGGTGGTAAGGCTAATGAGCACGGCGACGATAAAGAAGATGAACGGGAAAACCGTGGCGATGGCTTCAATCGAAGAGCTGTCGCTCTCCACGCTCGAGTAGCTTGCGATGTTAACGCGGTCCTGGATGTACCAAGTGCATTCGCCCAGATCGGAAAGCTCGGTACGGGCATCGGCAAATTGCTGGTCGGCGGCTGCGCGGCGCTGGTTCAAATCGGCCTGTGCCTGAACGCGCTCCTCGCTGCCCTCGGCCATGCGATTGATGTTGTCCTGCTCTATCCCAAAGAGCATATTCGTCTGGCGCTCAGCCGCATCCAAGCTTGCCGGCGTGTCGACCGTCAGTTCCTGAACACGTGCCTTCTCGCGCTCATCGCGGATCTCCTCGATATTGCTCTTGACCTCGTTGATCTTTGCCGTGTAGGCATCGGAATAGGAGTTGAGGCTCTTGGCTCCCTCGACGATCACGCGGACGGCGGAGTAGGAGGCAGATGTCGCGGCATCCTCGCTCACATAGAACTTATAGTCCGCAGCCGAAGCAGCGCGAAAGTCGTTGACGGTCGAGTCGGAGCTCACATCGGTGGGATCGAGGACCTCGGCCGTAATTGTGTAATCGCCCGCGGCAAACTGGTCCTTGGCGCTTTGGTTCGACGAGCTAGCGTCATTGGCGGCAAAGCTCACGGTATCGCCGAGCTTTTTGCCCGAAGCCTTCAGGAACTTCGATGTCACCGCAACCTCACCGGCACTCTCGGGCAAATCGCCGCTCACCAGCACCGGCTGATCGATATTCTCCTTGGAAAGGCTCTGTACGACCACGCGCTCGCGCGTTGTGC
Organism: uncultured Collinsella sp.; assembly: GCA_900543845.1. Classification (GTDB taxonomy): domain Bacteria; phylum Actinomycetota; class Coriobacteriia; order Coriobacteriales; family Coriobacteriaceae; genus Collinsella. Next base: position 4,490 of record UQTD01000036.1, on the reverse strand, counting down.
CCACGGCGGTGTAGGCGGTCTCGGTGTAGATGCCCTCGGCCGTCTCGACGCCGTCGACCTCTTGGATAGCCGCAAGATCGTCGCGTGTAAGGCCATAGGTCGACTGCACGTTAATGTCATAGACACTCTGCTGGTCAAAGTAGGCGTCAACCGAATCGCGCAGATCCTCGCAGCCCGCCTTAAGGCCGCACATCACGCTCACGCCAAGCGCGGTGATGACCACAATTGACAAGAAGCGCTTAAGACTGCCTCGGATTGTGCGGTAGATGCCACGGCGAAAAACCGTCGGGACCATATCGTTTGAGCTTTGAGCAGTGCGGTAGGTCGTAAAATCCTGCTCGCACTCCGCGTTCTGCGCGTCGCGGCGCTGGCTGTTTTGGCGATCTTGGTCCATGGGCGCTACCACTCGATCGTCTCGATAGGCACGGGATTTTGTTGAACTGTCTCGCTCTCCACGCGACCACTCTTAAAGCGGATCAGACGATCGGCCATGGGCGCGAGCGCGGAGTTGTGCGTGATGATGATGACCGTAATGCCCTGCTTGCGGCAGGTATCCTGCAACAGCTGCAAAATCTGCTTACCGGTTTTGTAGTCGAGTGCACCCGTGGGCTCGTCGCACAGGAGCAGCTTGGGATTCTTGGCCAGTGCGCGTGCAATGGACACGCGCTGCTGCTCGCCGCCCGAAAGCTGCGCCGGAAAGTTGGCGAGGCGCCCGCCCAGGCCAACCTGGCGAAGCGTCTGTTCGGCATCGAGCGAATCGGGGCAAATCTGCGCCGCAAGCTCGACATTTTCGAGCGCCGTCAGGTTGGGGACCAGATTGTAGAACTGGAAGACAAAGCCGACGTCGGCACGGCGGTATTCCACGAGCTGCGCCTCGTTGGCGGAGCTCACGTCGCGCCCGTCCACCGTCACGGTGCCGGAGGTTACCGTATCCATGCCGCCCAGGATGTTGAGCGCCGTGGTCTTGCCGGCACCCGAGGCGCCCAGGATAATGGCGAGCTCACCGCGCTCAACGGTAAAGCTCGCGCCGTCGAGCGCGTGAATGCGGGCATCGCCCTCGCCGTACGCCTTGATGACGTCTTTGAATTCGATATAAGCCATCGATTAATTCCCATCTGGTCGGATAACTCCTTAGTATTACCCATTTCGCACCGACCAAAAAGGGACAGGTTTATTTTAGTAGGTTTTAGAGGCGGACAGTGAAGGTGATCTGGTTGCTGTGGCCGCAGACGGAAGCGCTCCCGCCATGGGCCTCGGCGATGGCACGCACAACGGATAGGCCCACGCCCGAGCCGCCCGTCTTGGAGCTGCGCGATACGTCTGCACGATAGAAGCGGTCGAACAATCGGTCCAGGTCGCCTTCGGGCAGCTCGTCCACGGCGTTCGATACGACAAGCTCGGCCGAGCCTTTGCCCGCACCGCGTGAAACGGCGCGCAGGCTCAGCTCAATCACGCTGCCCTCGCTTGCGTAGCGTGTGGCGTTGTCCAGCAGCAGCTCAACAACCTGCGCCACTGCCGCGGCATCGGCATGGGCCCGCACACCGCTTGCGATCGACGTCGACAGCCGCTTTCCGTGCGAAACCGCCACCGATTCAAACGGTGCCGTAGCCTTGTCCACTGCCTCTGAAAGATCGATCGATGTCATGGTAAAGCCGGCCGAACCCTCGTCCATACGCGCCAGGAACACCAGACGCTCCGTCAGCGCCGTCAGCCGCGCGACCTGCTCGTGAATGCTCTGCGTCCACTCGCTCTCGCCGCTCTCGATCTCTTGCACCTCATTGGCGGCGTCAATTACAGCCAGCGGCGTCTTGATTTCGTGGCTTGCATCGGTAATAAAGCGCTTTTGCTTACTGTAGCTCTCGACCATCGGTCGAATCACCGCGCCCGAGGCACCCGCCACAATTGCCAGCACCGCCAGCCAGCCAATGCAACTGATCGCCACGCTCGCGCTCAAAAACGAATGAAAGCTTGCAAGCTCACGCGAGCAGTCCACGAACACATAGGTGGTCTCATCGCCTTGAACCGTAACCGTATAGCGGTAGTTACCAGAAAAGCCCGAGGTCCAACCCTTGGAATATAGTCCTGCAGCGATGCGTGCAGCACGCTTGGCGCCCACCGCGGCAATGCGGGCCGTGTTGACATCGGTCACCTGCCCACCGGCGATCGACACCGTAAAGTAGCGCGTGTCGAAGGGAGACTCCGCCGTCATGCCTTCGAAGTGCCTGATGCGAACGCCCGCTTGGCTATCGCCGGCATCCTTGCCATTAGCGGGATCGTCTTTAGGCTCGTCCCCCCAATCGAAACCGTCCTTGCCCGCCAGGATATAGTCCAGGCGAGCGTCGGCCATCTTGCAGACATGCGAATAATTGACGATGTTGATGCCGGCGATGATGAGCGTGAGCACCACGGTCACGGCGCCCATGGCAACGAGGATAAACTTGCGACGCAGACGACGTCCCATTGCGCTAGCTGTGTCGGAGCGTCCCGGATTACCCGAGTCAGCACCCATGCCAAGCTTTGCCGTCGCGCGCTTCCGCCACGCGCTCGCGCTCACGCTTATTCGCCCTCCTCGACAACCTCGAGCGAATATCCCTGATTGCGCGACGCGCGGATGGCCACGTCGGCACCCAGCGCTGCCAGCTTTTTGCGCAGGTAGGAGATATAGACCCACACCACGTTGGCGCCTTCGGGCGCGTCCTCACCCCAAACCCCGAGCATCAGACGCTCGGTGGGCATGCGCGTGCCGGCGTTGCGCATAAAGAGCTCCATAAGCTGAAACTCACGATTGGCCAGGTGCTCCTCGCCCAAAGGGCCAACGAGCGTGCACGATGCCGTGTCGAGACGCACGTTGCCCACGCTGAGCGTCGTGGCGTCAATTGCCGTCGCGGCACGCGTCATGGCACGAATACGCGCAAGCAATTCCTTGGCGGCAAACGGCTTGGTCAGGTAATCGTTGGCACCGGCATCCAGACCCTCGACCTTATCGGACACCTCGCTTTTTGCCGTGAGCATGATGATGGGCAGGCGTTTGCCGGCTTCACGCGTGCGTTTGAGCACCTCGATGCCATCCATGCCGGGCATCATGATATCTAGGATTGCGGCGTCATAGTCGTTGGCGAGCAGATATTCGAGCGCCGTCAGACCGTCGAGGGCGGTGTCGACCTCGTAGTCGCTATGTTGAAGAATCGCGGTAAGGGCGCGGGAGAGGCCGGGTTCGTCCTCGGCAAGCATCAGCTTCACAGTTGCTCCTTTGGCGCATGGAAATACAGGTTTCGATACTGCCGATAATAGCGCACCGAAAGCTGCCTTAGCGCAGCCTTAGCGGCTCAACCTGCGCGTTTTCAAATACGCAGGATTTGGCTTAACCAAACTTAAGGCGCAGATGCCGAGCGCTTGGACGCATGCCGGTCGCGAAAAGACGGCGACTCGTTCTTTCACGGCGTCTTGGCTATGCAAAGTGTTCGAGCGTTACTCCTCGTACGCGCCCTCAAGCCGAAGCAGCCACTCCTTGCGGTCGAGGCCGCCGGCATATCCGTTGAGCGAGCCGTCGGCGGCAACCACGCGATGGCACGGCACGATAATCGAAATGGGATTACGCGCGACCGCAGCCCCCACCGCACGAGGAGACACAACGGGTGCTTCGTTTCCCGGTACACGATGTCGAGCCGCAACACGCTGGGCGATCTCACCATACGTAGCGACCTCGCCACGCGGGATAGAAAGCAGCTCAAACCAAACCTCGCGCTGAAACGCCGTACCAATCATATGCAACGGCGGCGTAAACCGAGGCTCCTGCCCCGCAAAATAAGCATTCAGCCAAGCCCAAGAACGCTCAAGCACCGAAGAAGCCGCGCCATTTGCCGGACTCACCGACGACATGCCGCCAGTACCGGAAACTGCATCAGCGCCTTCAACATGTTCGGGATCTTCTTTGAGAAGCGTGGAGCCAAAGTGCTCCTGCCCCTCAAACCAAAGCCCCGTCAGACCGCGGCCATCAGCGGCAAGCAATATTTCGCCCAAAGGCGAAGCAAACGTCGTCGTGACCACCAGCGGCTCCTTTCAAAACTCCGCAACATAATACCGCGAATTGTGCAGACAACCCCACAGATACATCTGGGTGGGCTCGCAATTACTTAAACGAGGCTGTTTTCCCCAATCAAGCGAAGAAGACGCGGGGCTTCGACGCCAGAGCGGTACCTCTATCAGCTGAGCTCTAATACTTTCCCGAGAAGTGAACGAGTAAAAACGAAGCCCCAGAGCATCCGCGCCTTTAGACCAAAAAACCGCAGGATTCGCGCTGCAAAACCGCAGGAAATAGCAATCAAAATATGCCAATGCTTCGGGGGTCCAAATAAGGTCGTTCACTTCACGGAAAAGTATTAGACCCCGATTCACCCCAACCCCAAAGTCACCTCAGGCAGCAAGCGCGAAGCGCCGCAGCTGCCGGCGGCGCCCCACAGTCCCCTCAGGCAGCAGGCGCGAAGCGCCGA
>UQTD01000035.1 GCA_900543845.1 uncultured Collinsella sp. | reverse complement strand
CTGCGCCGTGCCCGACGCGCCGCGGGCGATGGCGGTGCCGTGCGCCTGGGCGTGTCGATGATGTGCCCGGGGCGCCAAACGCTGTCGATGTGGTCGGGCATTCACGATCTGGAACCGTCGCTGCGATTTGAGATCGTGCCGGTAAGCGACCTCTACGATGAGCGCGAGACCGTCATGCGCAGCTTGGGCCGCGAGGTCGATGTGGTGCAGTCGAGTTTTTCTACCCCACGCTGGGGTGATGCCTGCCAAAGGCTCCGCATTGTCAACGTGCCGTTTTATATCGACCTGCCGCGCACAAGCCCGCTGGCGCGCAAGAGTCGCATTACGGTCGCCGACCTGGAGGGTATGCGTCTGCGCGTACTGCGCCACGGCAACGACGCCATGGACAGCCTACGCATCGACCTTTTGGCCGACGGCGGCGTGGACGTGATCGACGTGGACAGCTTTGACTTTGCGCTCTTTAACGAGGCGGAGGAAAAGGGCGACACGGTGCTCACCTGCGGCGCATGGTCGGGCGTGCACCCGGCCTTTGTGGGCGTACCGTTCCTGTGCGGGCGAGAGGTGCCGGTCTTTTTGCACTATCCGCTCGAGCCCACCCTCCAAGTACAAAAATTCGTCAACGCCATGGCCCAACTTCTCAAGTAGCTCATCTGGGACGGGACTTTTTTGACTCCTTACAAAATGAGGCCCTGGCCAAACGGCCAGGGCCTCACCACTTCTTTTTAGGCTGCGAGAAAAGACTGCGCGCAGGAGTTCCCCGAGGGAGACGGGGTGTTTGCTCCGCGCGCAGTTTCGCAGCGAAGCGAGAATGTTTGAGCACGGAGTAAACACCCCGTCTCCCTCGGGGAACTCCGTTGGGAGCGTTGGGGCTGTTTTGAGCTACTCCAGCTCAAACGCTCCGGTGTAGAGCTGGTAGTAATACCCGCGCTTGGCGATCAGCTCGTCGTGATTGCCGCGCTCGATGATGCGGCCGTGGTCCAGACAGATGATCGCGTCGGAGTTGCGCACGGTGGACAAGCGGTGCGCGATGACAAACGTCGTGCGGCCTTCCATGAGCTTGTCCATGCCGGCCTGCACGATAGCCTCGGTGCGGGTGTCGATGGAGCTCGTGGCCTCGTCCAGAATCATTGCTGGCGGATCGGCGACGGCAGCGCGTGCGATCGAAATCAGCTGGCGCTGGCCCTGCGACAGCTGTGCGCCGTTGCCGGTGAGCATGGTGTCGTAGCCGTCGGGCAGGCGGGTGATAAAGTCGTCCGCGCCCGCGAGCTTTGCCGCCGCGATGCACTCCTCGTCGGTGGCATCCAGGTTGCCGTAGCGGATGTTATCCATCACGGTGCCGGTGAACAGGTTCACGTCCTGTAGCACGACGCCCAGCGAGCGGCGCAGATCGGCCTTGCGGATCTTGTTGACGTTGATGCCGTCGTAGCGGATCTTGCCGTCGGCGATGTCATAGAAGCGGTTGATGAGGTTGGTGATGGTCGTCTTGCCGGCACCGGTGGCGCCGACAAACGCGACCTTCTGGCCCGGCTTGGCAAACACAGACACGCCGTGCAGCACCTCGTGGTCGGGCGTGTAGCCAAAGTCGACGTTGTCCATGACCAGGTCGCCGCGCAGCGGCACGTACTCAATCTCGCCGGTTGCGCGGTGCGGATGTTTCCATGCCCACATGCCGGTGTGGTGGTCGGCCTCCTCGAGCTGCCAGGTATCGGGGTTCACCTGCGCGTTGACGAGCGTCACATAGCCTTCGTCGGCCTCGGGCTCCTCGTCGATGAGTTCAAAGATACGGTCGGCGCCGGCGAGGCCCATGACCACGGCGTTGATCTGCTGCGAGATCTGACCGATCTGTCCGCAGAACTGCTTGGTCATGTTGAGGAACGGCACCACGACGGCGATGGACAGCGCCGTGCCCGAGATGCTCAGGTTGGGCACGCCCAGCGCCAGGAAAATGCCGCCTGCCAGTGCGACCAGCACGTAGAGCAGGTTGCCCAGGTTCATAAGGATAGGCATGAGGATGTTGGCGTACATGTTGGCCTTCTGCGAGACCTCGAAGAGCTTTTCGTTGCGCTCGTCAAAATCGGCCTCGGCGGCAGGCTCGTGGCAGAATGCCTTGACGACCTTCTGGCCGTTCATGACTTCCTCGATGTGGCCCTCGACCACGCCGAGCTCGGTCTGCTGCGCAATAAAGAAACGCGCGGAGTTGGAGCCGAGCAGCTTGGTCATAAAGGTCATAAAGGCGACGCCTGCCACAATGACCAGGCACATCCAAACGCTGTAGTACAGCATGATAAAGAACACCGTGACGATGACGATGGTCGTCATGAGCAGGTTGGGCAGCGACTGGCTGATCATCTGGCGCAGCGTGTCGATGTCGTTGGTGTAGTGGCTCATGATGTCGCCGCGCTGGTGCGTGTCGAAGTAGCGAATCGGCAGGTCCTGCATGCGGTTGAACATCTTCTCGCGCAGCTTCTCGAGCGAGCCCTGCGTGACGATGGCCATGGCGCGGTTCCAGAACAATGAGGACAGGATGCCGACGCCGTAGATGCTGGCAAGGGTGGTCACGAGCTGTGTGATCTTGGGCTGTGCGGCTTCCCAATCGCCCGACTGCCACGATTCGCTAATAATCTGCAGGGCGCTCTGAAGGAAGGTCGCGCCGATGGAGTTGATGATGGCGCAGAGCACCACGCCGACGACGACGAGGGGCAAAAGCACGGGGTAGAAGCCAAAGAGCGTCTTGATGAGGCGCGACATGGTGCCGCCCTTGCGGTTGAGCGCGCGCTCGGCGGTCGTTGCCTTACTCATGTGCCTCGCCTCCTTCCTGGGTCTGAGCTTGCGTTGCGGATGCCTCGGTGTCGGCCTCGCCGGCCCCTTCGCCCTCGGCAGACATCTTGTTTTGCGAGGTGAAGGTCTCGCGGTAGATCTCGCTTGTCTTGAGCAGCTCGTCATGGTTGCCGATCTGCGCGATACGGCCGCCCTCCATGACGATGATGCGGTCTGCGTCCTGCACGGAGCTAATGCGCTGGGCGATGATGAGCTTGGTCGTGTTGGGCAGATAGCTTGCCAGCCCTGCGCGGATCTTGGCGTCGGTCTTGGTGTCGACGGCGCTGGTGGAGTCGTCCAGGATCAAGATCTTGGGGCGACGCAGCAGGGCACGCGCAATGCACAGGCGCTGCTTCTGACCGCCCGAGACATTGGAGCCGCCCTGTTCAATCCAGGTGTCATAGCCCTTGGGGAAGCCGTCGACAAACTCGTCGGCACAGGCCAGGTGCGCTGCCTCGCGGACCTCTTCGTCAGTGGCATTCGGGTCGCCCCAGCGCAGGTTCTCGGCGATGGTGCCGCTAAACAGCACGTTTTTCTGCAGCACCATGGCCACTTGGTGGCGCAGGGCGTCCAGGTCGTAGTCACGTACATCCACGCCGCCCACGCGCACGGTGCCCTCGGTGGCGTCGTACAGGCGGGCGATGAGGTTTACGAGCGTGGACTTGGCCGAGCCGGTGCCGCCGATGATGCCGATGGTCTCGCCGCTCTTAATGTGCAGGTCGATATCGTCGAGCGCCTGGCGCTTCGCATGCGCGGAATACTTAAAGCTCACGTGGTCAAAGTCGATGGAACCGTCGACAACCTCGAGCACGGGCTCGGCGGGATCGGCGATCGTGGGCTCGGCGGCCAACACCTCGGTAATGCGGTGTGCCGATTCGTCGGCCATGGTCACCATGACAAAGATCATCGACAGCTGCATCAGGCTCATGAGGATCTGGAAACCATAGGTAAAGATCGAGGAGAGCTGGCCCACGTCGAACAGCGTGCCCTGGCTCGTGATGATGAGCTTGGATCCCAGGTAGATGATGACGACAAATGCGCCGTTGACGCAGATGTTCATCATGGGGTTGTTAAAGGCGAGCAGCTTCTCGGCGCGGGTGAAGTCCATCTGGACGTCGCGCGCGGCGGTGGCGAACTTCTCCTTCTCAAAGTCTTCGCGCACGTAGCTCTTGACCACGCGCATGCCGGTGACGTTTTCCTCGACGGACTCGTTAAGGGCGTCGTACTTGTGGAACACGCGCGAGAAGATGGGGCGTACCTTAAAGATGATAAAGAACAGTCCAAAGCCCAGCAGCGGAATGATGACCAGGTAGACCATGGCAACGCTGCCGCCCATGATAAACGCCATGGTAAAGGCGAAGATCAATACCAGCGGCGCACGCACGGCGATACGGATGATCATCATAAAAGCCTGCTGCACGTTGTTGATGTCGGTGGTCAGACGCGTGACGAGCGAGGAGCTCGAGAACTCATCGATGTTGGCAAAGCTGAACGTCTGGATTTTGTAGAACAGGTCGTGACGCAGGTTCTTGGCGAAGCCGCAACTCGCGTGGCTGCAGGTGACGCCGGCAGCGGCGCCAAAAGCCAGCGATGTCAGCGCGATGAGCACCAAAAAGCCCGCGGTGGGAAGCATCTCGGCTACGGTGGTGCCGTCTTTGATGGCGTCGATCAGGTTGGCGGTGATAAATGGAATCAGCATCTCGCAGAGCACCTCGCCAAGCACGAGCAATGGCGTGGCAACAGTGACTTTCATATAGTCGCGGATGCTGCCCATGAGGGTTTTAATCATCCAGTTCCTCCCAGGTTACACGGATTTTCTCGAGCATTTCGGCGAGCTGCTCGCGCTCGTCGTGAGTGAGGGCACTAAAGGCCCGTTCTCTAAAGCGGATGCGGGCCGCCTGGTCGATGCGGGCGTTTTCCCGGCCGGTTTCGGTCAGGCGAATGGTGAGTTGCCGTCGATCCTTGGGGTTACGGCTGCGCTCGATGAGACCGTTGACCTCGAGCTTGGACAGGATCTCGGAAAGCGACCCCGGCTTGAGGTCAAAATGCATGCCGAGTTCCTGCTGCGACATCTCGCCGCCGGGCTGCTTGGCCAGCAGGCAGATGATGGGCGCCTTGCCGGACACGCCTCCGCCATGAAAATGCATGTAATGGCCGCAAAAGCCCAGGCCGCTCAGGATGCGCTTGGCGAGTTTGTCTTCGGCGCTGACCGCTTCGGGTATGTCTACCGGTTGCGACGGGTCACCGCCGGGCTCATGCGGAAGGACGAGTGGTTCAACACACATATCTAAGCTTCGCTCCTTTCCTTAGTTAGGTAGATGAATTGTTTTGTGCCTAACTAATTTAGGAGCGCATAGATTGATTGTCAAGGTACCAAACTAGTGGTTACGCGGTTTTACCAAACCGCGTAACGGCTCGACGCTGCAAACCCGCCAGAGCGGCAATCTGCCTTTCAACTTCGGCGGCATGACCAAAAGGTCTATGCCGCCTTGTTTCAAGGCACCTTGCTCGCTCTGGCGGGTTTTCGCTGACTTCGCCAAAACATCGGCGTTGCCCGGCCAGTCGTTTTGGCGCTTGGGGACGTTCTTGTTTGACTAGTCATTTAAGAACGTCCCCAAGTGCTAACTTCCTCTTTCCCGTAACCTTTCCGCAACAATGCGTTCTTCGCGACCGTAGCGCCCGCTCGCAACGTCCCCTGCGCTACACTTAGTCGCACTGTGGTGCTGCCGCGCCACGCCCGAAACAAGGGAGACCCTCATGAAGAACACTCAGCTGCTGCTGATTAACGATATGTGCGGCTACGGCAAGGTCGCGCTTTCCGCCATGCTGCCGGTGCTGTCGCACATGGGCTACCGTATCCATAACCTGCCGACGGCGCTCGTTTCCGACACGCTCAACTACCCCAAGTTCTACATCCACGACACCACCGAGTACGTGCGCCAAAGCCTCGCCATCTGGGAGGAGCTCGGCTTTGAGTTCGACGCCATCTCGACCGGCTTTATCGTGACCGAGGAAGAGACGCGCATCATCTCGGACTTTTGCCACCGCCGTGCGCAAAAGGGCACCAAGGTGTTCGTCGACCCCATCATGGGCGACAACGGCAAGCTCTATGCGGGCGTGCCCGAGTCCACGATTGGCCTTATGCGGCATCTGCTGGAGTGCGCAGACTACGCGGTGCCCAACTATACCGAGGCGTGCCTGCTTGCCGATAGGCCTATCGCCGAGCAAATTACGCCCGATGAGGCCCGCGCCCTTGTGGACGCCGTGCGTGAGCTGGGTGCCAAGTCTGTGGTCATTACGAGCGCCGTAGTCAATGGCACGAACGCGGTTATCGGTTACGACCATGTGGCGGGGGAGTACTTTACGATTCCCTTTGAGCTCATTCCGGTCTACTTCCCGGGCACGGGCGACACGTTCTCGGCGGTGCTCGTCGGCCGCGTTATGGCAGGTTGGAGTCTGCAGCGCGCGACGTCCGATGCCATGCGTGTGGTGGCTGAGCTTATCGAGCGCAATGCCGGCCAAGAGGACAAGTCGGCTGGCCTTCCCATCGAGGCCTGCCTGGATGTGATTGACCATGAGTAACGCCGGCGAGGGCGGCATCAAGCCTGCGGGCGAGAACAAGCCGCTCGGCGCGCCGCGTGGCAAGCGTCCGCGCATCCGCGTGAGCTGCGTGGACCAGCTGGGTGCGTGCCGCTGCCACCACGGTCACAAGCCGGGCGACGTCTTTGACTTTGACCGAGATCGCGGCAAGATGTGCGCCATGGCCTGCCACGTGGGCTTTCCCTATATCGATATCCTGCGCTATGGCGGGACCGTGCCTGGAAACGAGCCCGGCACGGCAAAGTTCTGCTGCCCCGAAGTCGATACGCTGAACGTCTGGCTTGCCGAGATCGTCGACAAGTAGTCGAGCGTGGATTTTCTCCCACCGAGATAATGAGCGTGGATTTTCTCCCGTTTAGGGCGCACTTGAACGCTCAAAGTGGGAGATTTTCCACGCTCGTTTTTCATGTGGGAGATTATCCACGCTCGTTTCGCGCCGAAGGCGTGGCCCGCGGCCTCGCTTGCCTACAGCTGCTCGAGCATGGACGTGCAGCCGGCGAGTACGTCGCGGTACGTGGCATCGAAATTGCCGGTGTACCAGGGATCGGCCACGTCGCCGGGACACTCGGTCCAATCGAGCAAGCGCGTAATCTTTCCGTCGGGGCCTGCGTCGCCAAAGATGCGACGCAGGCCCCGCGCGTTCTCAGCATCCATATAGACAATGTGATCCCAGTCGCCATACTCCGCGCGACGCACCTGGCGGGCACGGTGCGCAACGACGGGAATCCCGACTTCGCGCAGCTTGGCGACCGTGCCATGATGCGGCGGGTTGCCAATCTCCTCAGTTGAAGTCGCCGCGGAATCGATGACAAATTCGCCCGCGCGCCCGGCGCGCCGCACCAGCTCGGTAAACACCGACTCAGCCATCGTCGAGCGACAGATGTTCCCATGACAGATAAACAGTACGCGTTGCATAGGGCGATACCTTTCATATAGAAGGCTGCTAAAGAGTCGAAGCCGGGCGCATGCCAAGTTTTATTTCTTGGCCAGTTTGAAGTAGCGCTCAAATATCAATTCGAAAACGTAATAGAACATCAATCGACTGTCGAGGTCCATGCTGCCCAAGCGGATTTCTTTTTGCACGGTGTAGATAGGGTAGTCGGCTAGTTTCGAGAGAGAATTTCGAGAAAAGCCGGTGAGCGTGACGACCTTGCATCCGCGCGTTTTGGCTATCGATGTGGCGTCAATAGACACCTGCGTCTCGCCGCTTACGGAAACGCTGAAGACCAGGTCGTTTTTGCCGAGGAGTTCTGCGTAATGCCTCATGACATGGCGTTCACTGAGCGTATCGGTGTTCTTGCCCATTATTTTGAGCTTTTCAGCCATTTCGAGGCACGGGTACTTCGAAAAGCCCGAGCAGAAGAACACGATATGCGAGGCGTCCTGGATAAGACTCACGACCGAATCGATGACCCGGTCGTTAAGCAGATCTTTGGTCTGTACGAGCTGGGTATCAAGAGGAAGCGCCTCGATAGTGAATCGATTGCGGTCGAGCGAGGCGGAATACGATTGTTTGAGCTCTGTAAACCCCGAGAAGCCAAGCTTGTGAGCAAGCCTGACGATTGTATTGGGAGCGACGAAGAACCGTTCAGCAACGCTCTTAAGCGTGACATCGTCAATATCATCACGCAGCTCGATGATGTAGCGCATGATCTCGCTTTCGAGATCGTTGAGCTTGCTCTCGCCAGCTCGCACATGATCATAAAAAGATTCTTGATCTTTCATAAGATGTTTCAGCCCCTCGCACCTCGTCGTATATATGGTACCGCTTTGTGTTGCCAGGTGAGAAATCGGTAATCGGTCAAGATTGCCTATTGCCCATGAACTGGGCAAACGCGCGTGTCTGCCTACACATATCTGTGTCGTGAGCGAAATCATGTGTCCCCGTTTCGCATTGGCCCACACGGGGACTCTCAAATGACCTTATGTCGCAAAATATCAATCGAAACGAAGCAAGCCGAGGACAACCGCGGAGCCCAAGGTCTTCGAGAACACCGATCAGCCAACCCTGGAGGGACGGAACATGAAGGATAAGCTCAATATTGTGATCGTTGGCGGCGGCTCCACGTGGTGCCCTGGCATTCTTAAAGCCCTGACCAAGCACATGGACATTCTGCCGCTGAACCGCGTGATGCTCTATGACATCGATGCCGAGCGTCAGCGTCCGATCGGCGAGTTTGGCAAGATCCTCTTCGCTGAGGAGGAGCCCGGTGTGGAGTTTGGTTACACCACCGATAAGGACGAGGCTTACACCGACGTCGACTTTGTGCTCTGCCAGATTCGTACCGGCGGCTACGAGATGCGTAGCAAGGACGAGAAGATTCCGCTGCATATGGGAATCATCGGCCAGGAAACGGTGGGCCCTGGCGGCATGGCTTACGGTATGCGCTCCATGCATGACATGGTTGAGATCGTCAACGACGTTCGCGCTCATAGCCCGGAGGCGTGGATTATCAACTACACCAACCCGGCTGCTATTGTGGCATATGGTCTCGAGCGCGTCCTGCCCGATGAGCATCGCGTCCTCAACATCTGCGATCAGCCCGTCAACCTCATGCGCTCTTACGGTCGCCTGCTCGGTCGCGATATGAGCAAGACGGAGCCCGTGTACTTTGGCCTCAATCACTTCGGTTGGTTCAAGCACATCTACGATGAAGAGGGCCATGACCTCGTCCCGCAGATTAAGGAGTACACGGAGAAGAACGGCTTCCTTCCTGCCGATGCCGAGCAGCGTGACCAGTCCTGGCTCGACACCTACGCCATGGTCAAGGACATGCTCGAGGACTTCCCCGACTATCTGCCCAACACTTATCTGCAGTACTATCTGTATCCCGAGTACAAGGTCGCTCACCTCGACCCCGACTACACTCGCTCCGACGAGGTCATCAACGGCCGTGAGAAGCGCGTGTTCGCCGAGTGCGAGCGTGTTGCCAAAGTCGGCACCGCAAAGAACTCCTCGGTTGTGCAGAACGATGCTCATGGCGATATGATCGTGGAAATCACCTCGGCCATTTATCGCAACACCAACAAGACCTTCATTGTCATCGTGCCCAACAACGGCATTATCGAGGGTATGCCCGATGACGCCATGGTCGAGGTCGCAGCAAGCGTGGGCGCCAATGGCCCGCAGCCCTATGCTGTTGGCAAGATTGGTACCTTCTATCGCGGTCTTATGGAGAACCAGTACGCCTATGAGCGCCTGACTGTTGAGGCTTGGATGGAGGGTTCCTACGAGAAGGCCCTGCAGGCACTCACGCTTAATCGTCTGGTCGGTGACGCAAAGAAGGCGCGTAAGGTGCTCGATAAGCTCATCGAGGCCAATAAGGATTACTGGCCGGAGCTTAAGTAGCTAGTTCTACAGTGCATGATAACTGTTATGGGGCGTGTGGATTGTAGAGCTGCACGCCCCGTTTCTTTAAGAGGGGTATCCCATGAACAAAGATGAGCTGCTGGCAAAGTTCCAGCGCCTGGGCAAAGTCCTCATGACGCCTGTCCTGATCCTGCCAATCGCCGGCATCCTTCAGGGCTTTGGTAATGCCTTTACCAGCCCCACCCTTACGGCAGCTGTTCCCTGGCTTGCTGCTCCGGGCTTTGCGATTTTCTTTTCGATTCTTAAGGCCGCAGCCGGCATCGTTATGAACAACATCCCGGTTATCTTCTCGATTTGTCTCGCCTATGGCTTCGCCAAGTCCGAGAAGGCTACCGCGGCGCTTTGTGGCTTTTTGGGCTACATGTGCATGAACTCCGTGATGGGCACGTTCCTTACGGCGACTGGCGTTATCGATCCCGCGAATCTTACGACGGGCCAGAGCACGATCCTCGGTATCACCACGCTCGACACTGGCGTTATCGGCGGTCTTCTGGTGGGTGCAATCGTCGCATGGCTGCATAACCGTTACTACAAGATTGAGCTGCCTGCCGTGTTCTCCATCTTCAACGGCACGCGCTTTATCCCGGCGGTAACGCTGCTCTCATGCAGCATCCTCGCATTGGTCATGTCCTTTGTTTTCCCGTTTATTCAGAACGCTCTCGGTGCGCTGTCCGAGTTCATCAAGACTACGGGTGCCTTTGGTGCATTTGTCTACGGCGCCGGCGAGCGCATGCTTCTGCCTTTTGGTCTGCATCACTTTGTCTATTTGCCGTTCTTCTTCACGTCGCTCGGTGGCGTCGAGACCATCGATGGCCAGACTGTTCAGGGCGCTATCAATATCTACAACGCGATCCTGGGCTCTCCCAGCACGCCGTTTAACATCGAGGTCAGCCGTTTTGTCATGAACGGCAAGGTTATCTTCGCCATGTTCGGCCTGCCCGGCGCTGCACTCGCCTTCTACAAGACGGCACTTCACAAGAACAAGAAGAAGACCGCAGCGCTCATGATCGCCATCGTGGTGCCTTGCATCCTCTCCGGCATTACCGAGCCGCTCGAGTACTCCTTCCTGTTTATCGCGCCCATCCTCTACGTGTTCCACGCTCTCATGGCCGGTCTTGCCTATGCGCTGACCTATATCCTGCAGTTCAACGTGGCCGGTTCCGCGTCCTTCGGCGGCCCGCTCCTGTCGTTGATCTTTAACGGCATTATGGGTGCAGCCAAGGGCTCCAACTGGCAGGTTATCCTGTTCCTCGGCCCCATCTACTTCGTGGTGTACTACTTCGTCTTCAAGTTCATCATTCTTAAGAAGGGCCTTAAGACCCCCGGCCGCGAGGAAGAGTCCGACGATGAGGCCGAAAAGGCTCCCAAGACCGTGATCAGCGACCTCATTCCCGCCATCGTTGAGGCAGTGGGCGGCGACAACAACATTAAGTCTGTCGAGGCCTGCTTCACCCGTCTGCGCATCCAGCTCAATGACTGTGACAAGGTGGTTGATGACGCCGAGTTTACCGAAAAGCTCGAAGCGCGCGGCATCGTGCATGTTAACGGCGGCGTGCAGATTGTCTACGGTAACATGGCATCTAACTACGCAACCCAGATGCGCGAGCTGCTGGGTATGGAATAAACGCCCCACATATCTATAAAATCCGGTGTAGAAGGCGGCGGCAGACAATGCGTCTGTCGCCGCCTTTGAGTTACCCCGCGCGCATTTCGTGTACTTCGGATATACGAAATCGTAGAAAAGCGTGTATCTGAAGTACACGAAATTGCACTGCTGAAGCTTCCAGGCGGATAAACATACTCATATTGGGCGGTTTTCACCGGTTGATCGCCACCTTGGGCTATGTTCGCCCCTATGCCTGCATCCGGGGCTGTGCTGATTGACGCTTGCGCTCCCAGCGAGCCAGCTTAATCGTCACCAGCGTGAGCGTCCAGGCCACAAGCGAGAACGCGGCACCCACTGCGCCCACGTACGAAATGCCAACGCTGCTTACCACGGCGCCGCCCACTGCGGTGCCAAACGAGATGCCGACGTTAAACGCCATGGGCTCAACCGAACTTGCGAGTACCATCGACTTGGGATGGCGGCTGCGTGCCACGTCCATAAAGTGCGTGATGCACGACACCGAGAACAGGTACATGAGCAGCGCCAAGCTAAAGACAAAGACCAGCGCGAGCGGCATGGTGCCGCCCACAGCAAACAGCCCGAGTAACGCCGCAGCCTGCAGCACAAACGTAACCAGCAGTGCCTTCATGCCAAAGCGCGCGTCAATCCATCCACCCAGGATGTTCGAGATCAGGCAGAACACGCCGTAGGCCATAAGCGTGGTACTAGCTTCGACCGTGCCCATGCCCAGCACCTGCTCAAGATAAGGCGTCACGTAGCCGTAAAACACGTAGACCGAGCCCACGCCAAACAAAAAGATGAGCATGCCGGTGATGATGCTCGGCTCGCGCAGCAGCCCCGCCTGCTCGCGAAAGGTGGCAGGCTCGTCGGTTTGCCCAGCGCGCGGCATAAACGCCACGAGCGCTCCGCATATCAGAACGGCAAAGGTCAGCGTGCCGTACATGGCTACGTGCCAATCGAGCGTGTCGGCTACAAACTTGCCGATCGAAGTGACAAAGACCATTGCCACGGAAAACGCACCATATACCACCGAGATTGCAAGCGAAGTTTGCTGCGGGGACAGCAGCTCGGGGGTGTACGTCACGCCCACGGCGAGCAGTGCGCCCGAGACGGAGCCCAGGACAATGCGCGAGATAAAGAGCACCTGGAAGTTGGGCGCCAACGCCATGACCAGGTTGCCGAGCACAAAGACGATGCTGTAGCACACGAGCAGCTGGTAGCGGCGAAAACGCCCCGTGCTGAGCGCAAGCACCGGCGTGGCGATAGCGTAGACGAGCGCGAACACGCTGATGAGCTGGCCCGCGGTGGCAAGCGAGATGCCGAGCTCCGTCGCCAGGTCGCTCTCGATGCCGATGACCACGAACTCGGAGCAGCCGAGCGAAAAGCCTAACAACACGAGCAGCGCCAGGCAGAGCTTGGTGCGCGCGGGGGAGAGCGCGGCGGCGGTTGACTTACTTTTAGGCGTGGTTGCGGCGGTCAAGGCTGTCACTCCAATGTCGCATGAATAAGCGGGATTCAATCCCTGCAACTCTAACAGAATGTGACAAAGAGACAGTCCCTTTGTCGCATTGCGCTGCCAGCCAGTCGCCCAAACCGTCACAACATTCGGCGAAAATCTCGAAATCGAGGAAAAGCGTCGAATGTTGTGACGGTTTTCCTGTCTGTGCCGGCGAGCTCCAGTGCCGTCTGAGGGTATAAGGCTGGCAAGTGTTTATTTGCGAGGCCTAAGGGGCGCCCCGTATGGATATCGATAACTTTGAATGGTGGTATAGCGAGGGCGAGGCTCCGGACGAGGAGTGGGACGAGCCCGCGCCGCGTGACGTGTCGAGCGACGAGGACGAGACCGGAAACGATGCCGTCGAGACGGACGCCGCTTCCGACTCCGCCGAGCCCCTAACCTTTGAACAGGCCTGGGCTCAGGCCGAGGCCGACGAGGCTAAGGCCGATGCCACGGCCACACTCGGTGAGCCGGCGGACATGTCCATCTCGCCGGCCAAGACCCCGCAGCCGCGTCATAACATCGACCCCGGCAGCACGGCATCCTTCAGCATACTCGACGTGCCCACGCAGGGTGCCCGGGCGCCCGCCCCCACGCATCGCCCCAACCTAGCTCGTGAGGAAGACGCGGCCCGCCGCTCTCCGCTCGGCCCCATCCTCATCGCCTTTATGGCCGGCGTCATCGCTTGCTCGGCGATCGGAAATGTCTGGAGCCATGTGGAGCAACAGCGCAAAGATGCCGCCAAGGTCGAGATGTCCGTGGAACAATCGCTCAGCCGCACGCGCTCGGTGCATGTGTCGGTCGAGGTCAAGGACGGTGCGACATGGGACACCGCCCGCGGCGACAGCCAGATGCTCATCCACATCGTGGGCCGCACACTCAGGGGGCAGGCGATTGACGAGTATCAATATGTCAACTCCGCTGGCGACGGCATCGAACTCAAGCCCGGCGACTACGAGCTCACGGTCGACGAGCCGCCCGTCGCCACCGATGGCACGCGCTTCCGTGCCTCAATGCGCATGGTTCCCGTGAGCTTTAACTCGCAGGCGCCCGATACGGTCGACAGCACGCCGCAGGGCGGGTTCGACCTTTACGTGGATACCCAGTAGGCGCTCGCCGCTCATTCCGCTATGGCTACTCAATAATCGCCTGCCGTCCCGCCGCCAAGAGTGGGACAATAGCCCTCGACACTGTTGTTTACTTTTGGAGGAAGTAGCATGTCCACCGTCACTACCATCAAGCGCGGCGGCCTTACCGCGGCCATCGATTCCATGGGTGCCCAGCTCACGAGCCTTGCCCTCAACGGCAACGAGTATCTGTGGCAGGGCGATCCCGCCTTTTGGGGCAAGCATGCGCCCATCCTGTTCCCCATTGTGGGCTCACTGCGCAACAACACGGCGGCGTCTGCGGCCGGCACCTGCGAGATGCCGCGCCACGGCCTCGCGCGCATCGTCGAGCACAAGCTGGTCGAGGTCTCCAAGGACGGCTCGTCCGTCACCTACGAGATCACCGATACGCCTGAGTCGCTCAAGGCTTTCCCCTTCCACTTTAAGCTCAACATGACCTATGCCCTGACTGGTGACGCCACGCTCACGCAGACCTTTGCCGTCACCAACACCGGCGACGTGGACCTGCCGTTCTCGGTGGGCGGCCACCCTGCATTTAACGTGCCGGCCCCCGGTGCCGAGGACGAGACGTTCGAGGATTACGAGCTGGCATTTACCGAGGCTTGGACCAACGAGGCCCCCATCATCACGCCCGATGGCCTCATGACGTTCGAGGGTAGCTACAAGGCTCCCGATAACTCGGACGTGCTGCCCATCACGCACCGCAGCTTCGATAACGATGCCATCATGTTCACCGATACCCCGGGCTCCACGCTCACGCTGCGCGGCCGCAAGTCGGGCCACGGCGTCAAGATCGACTTTGAGGGCTTTAAGTACATCGGCGTGTGGTCTGCCACCAACGACGCCCCGTTTGTGGCGCTCGAGCCCTGGACCGGTCACACCACCATGGACACCGAGGACGACGTCTTTGAGCACAAGGTCAACACCATTACGCTGGCGCCGGGCGAGACGGACGTCCGCAGCTTTAGCGTCACTTTGCTCTAGAGGTTCCGCCGTTCTGACGAACGGCGGACCAGTCGACGCTGCGCGCCACCCAGAGCGACAATTTGTCATTCAAAAGGCACGGCATGACCAGAAGGTCTATGCCGTGCCTTTTTCATGCCAACTTGTTCGCTCTGGGTGGCGCTCGCTGGCATTGTCAAAACATCGACGTTCCCAATGACTACCGTGTGTCTATTAATTTTTCGAGCTTGTGCTGCGCTGCTGGTCGCTGGCGTATCCTGTTAAGTCGTCAGCATACGATTCAACAGGGAAGGCAGATTATGCATTCTCCCCAACAGCGCGGCATGCAGACCCAGCCGGTATGCAGCCGTCGCATCTTTTTGGGAAGCGCTCTCGCTGCGAGCGCTTCCGTCGTCGCCGGCGCGCTCGCCGGCTGTCAGCGCCCGTCCACGCTCAAGGTGGTTCAGCCCACGACGGGCGGCGGTCGCGACGACCTGTCCGATTCCGTGATCGGCAAGGACAAGATCCGCATTGGTATGGAGGCGGCCTACGCCCCGTACAACTGGCAGGTTTCCGAAGCCAGTGAGTACACCATCCCCATCGACAACGTGCAGGGCGCCTATGCCGATGGCTACGACGTGCAGATCGCCAAGATCGTCTGCAAGGCCCTCGGTGGCGAGCCCGTTGCCGTCAAGCAGAGCTTCTCGGGCCTCATCGATTCGCTCAACAACGGCCAGATCGACCTCATCATCGCCGGTATGAGCGCCACGCCCGAGCGCGAGGAGTCGGTCGGCTTCTCCGACCCGTACTTCATTGGCTACTTTGGCTTGTTCGTAAAAGAGGGTTCCCCCTACCAAAACGCCACCAAGCTCAGCGACTTTAGCGGTGCCACGGTACTCGGCCAAAAGGACACCATGCTCGACACCGTCATCGACGAGATCCCGGGCGTCGTTCACAAGAACCCGGTCGATTCGGTTCCCACGGTGTTCTCGAATCTGCTGCAGGGCACGTGCGACGCCGTGACTTACAACACCGAGAACGAGAAGGGCTATATGGCCCAAAACCCGGGTATCGTGCCGATTCAATTTGCCGAAGGCGAGGGCTTTAAGCAGGAGGTCACGGCAAACGTCGGCTGCCGCAAGGGCTCGGATAAGCTGCTTAAGCTCATCGACAAGACACTCAAGGGCATTAGCCAAGAGGAGCGCGACCAAATGTGGGACGCGTGCCTCGACCGTCAGCCGGCATAGGGAGGCAGCATGAAAACCATCAATCGCCTGGCCTCCTTTATCAAGGCCGACCACCGTTACGTGTACCTGGGCACGAGCGTTATCGCGGCGCTCGGCCTGGCGTTTAGTCAGCGCAACCCCACGCCGCTGAGCTTCTTGGCCCCCACCGGTATCTTCCAGGATTGCCTTTGGGCGATTCTTTGGGCCTGGCTCGTCGTGTCGGCGGCGGCGCTGGTCACCAAACTCATGCACTGGAACGACTATCGCGAAACGTCGCCGTTTGCTTCCGAGCGCTTCCGTCGCGGCGCGCGCCTGGGCAGCTATGTCGTCGTTGCTA
Organism: uncultured Collinsella sp.; assembly: GCA_900543845.1. Classification (GTDB taxonomy): domain Bacteria; phylum Actinomycetota; class Coriobacteriia; order Coriobacteriales; family Coriobacteriaceae; genus Collinsella. The sequence goes on along the minus strand of UQTD01000035.1, from coordinate 4,730 downwards.
TTGCGGCGATCTTCTTTGTCGACCGCTGCGTCATGTCATTTATCGACCTGGTGCAGGTGAGCATTGTCTCGGACTCCAACCCCAGCGACTTTTTGTCGAGCCTGGTCTACATGACCTACAAGAGCGGCGACTTCTTTATCCGCGGCATCGAGATCACCATCGCGCTTGCGACCTTCGGTACCGTCATCGCCTTTTTCCTGGCGCTGCTCTTTGTGTTCCTGCGTATTCAGACCTTCGATCGCGTGGATAGCGATCTCACGCGCTTCTTTAAGAGCATCGGCCGCGGCCTTGCGACCGTCTACTCTACCATCGTGCGCGGCACGCCCATGATGGTTCAGGGCCTGCTCATCTATTACGCGGGCTTCACCGTTTTGCGCGGCATGGGCTTCGAGACCGCCCAGGCCAACCAGATTTGGAGTACCTTCACCGCCGGCCTCGTCACCATCTCGCTCAACTCCACCGCCTACATGATGGAGGTCCTGCGCGGCGGCATCGAGTCCATCGATCCCGGCCAGGCCGAGGCGGCGCGCTCGCTGGGCCTGTCGCAGTGGCAGGCTATGCGCAAGGTCGTGTTCCCCCAGGGCATTAAAAACGCGATTCCCGCACTCACCAACGAGCTCATCATCAACATCAAGGACTCGTCGGTGCTCTCGGTCATCGGCGTGTTCGACCTCATGTACGCCACCACCACCGTCGCCGGCGTGTACTACCGTCAGATGGAGGTCTACTGCGTGGCGCTCGTGGTTTACCTGATCCTGACGCTCGTGGCGAGCCGCCTGCTCGAGGCCTTTGGCAAAAAGCTCGGCGCCGAGGCCCCGGCAACGCTGCCCAGCTCCAACTAGGCTCAAGACGAGGAGAATCATCATGGCAGATACCGCCACTACCGGCACCGCGGCCGCCGCACAGACCAATGAGCCGCTCATCCGCGTCGAGGGCCTGCGCAAGAGCTTCGGCTCGCTCGAGGTGCTCAAGGGCATCGACCTGTCCGTTAACCCCGGCGAGGTCGTTACCATTATCGGCGCCTCGGGCTCGGGCAAGTCGACCTTCCTGCGCTGCCTCAACCTGCTCGAGACCCCGGACGCGGGCCACATCTGGTTCCACGGCCAGGACCTCACGGCCGAGCGCTGCAATATCAATAAACTCCGCGAGGACATCGGCATGGTGTTCCAGGGCTTTAACCTGTTCAACAACATGGACGTGCTCGACAACTGCACGCTTGCGCCCGTCACGCTCAAAAAGATGAGCAAGGCCGAGGCCGAGAAGGTCGCGATGGAGCATTTGACGAGCGTGGGGCTCGAAAAGTTTGCGCATGCCGCCGTGGGTCGCCTGTCCGGTGGCCAAAAGCAGCGCGTGGCCATCGCGCGCGCCCTGTGCATGAATCCGCAGATCATGCTGTTCGACGAGCCGACCTCCGCACTCGACCCCGAGATCGTGGGCGAGGTGCTCGAGGTCATGCGCAAGCTCGCGGCCGACGGCATGACCATGGTCGTCGTCACGCACGAGATGGCCTTTGCCCGAACCGTGTCCGACCGCGTGGTCTTTATGGACAAGGGCGTGGTGCTCGAGGACGCCGCGCCGGCCGAGCTCTTCGGCAACCCCAAACACCAGCGCACTCGCGAGTTCCTCTCTCGTTATCTCGAGGACAAATAACCGACCGCAAACGCTTATGTGGCAGGGCCGCTCCGGTGGGGCGGCCCTCGTCATCACAATCGAAAGGATGTCATGGCCGAGGTTTGGCGCTTCTTTGCGCATGAGGACGATTTTGCCGATTTGGACGAGGCTGGCGCGTGCGAACGCCTGGGCCGCGTGCTGTCGTTTCCGACCGTCTCGAGCATGGATGCCGAGGCGGTGAACTGGCAGTCGTTCGACGACCTGCGCGCCTATATGCAGCAGGCGTGGCCGCGCGTGTTTGCGGCGGGCGAGGTCGAGCTTGTCGACCATTCGCTGTTGGTGACGCTTGCCGGCAGCAATTCGGCTCTTAACCCCGTCATGCTCATGGGTCACATGGACGTGGTCCCCGTGGTGCCGGGTACCGAGGCCGACTGGACGCATGCCCCCTTTAGCGGGCACGTGGACGACACCTACATCTGGGGCCGCGGCGCGATTGACATGAAGGACCAGGTCGCAGGTATTCTCGAGGCTGTCGAGTATGCGCTGGCGCACGGTTGGCAGCACGAGCGCACGCTGCTCCTGGCCTTTGGCCAGGACGAGGAAACCACGCAGTACGGCGCAGGCGCCATCGGCCACGCGCTCGAGGAGCGCGGCATTGAGCTTGAGTACCTGATCGACGAGGGCGACTACCGCATCGTTTCGGCTGCCGAGTACAGCGCGGGCGAGGGTTGGCTCATGCACGCCGACCTCTCGGAGAAGGGCTATGCCGATATCGTGCTCAAGACGAAGAGTAAGGGTGGACATTCTTCTAACCCCTACGGCGGCACGTCGCTCGAGGTGCTCAGCCGTGCCATCACCGCAATCTGCGATATCGAGTGGCCGACGCGCGTGACCGACTTGCTTGCCGCCCAACTCGTCGAGTTGGGGCTCTACACGGCCGATGAAATTGCCGCCAACGGGGGTGCCATCGTTCGCGATTGCCTTGCCAGCAAGAAGCTCTATCCGCTGGTGACGACCACCTGCGCGCCCACGCAAATCGAGGGTGGCAGCACCGGCGCCAACGTAATGCCGCAGGATATGTGGGCCAACATCAACTTCCGTATGCTCGAGGGCACGAGCGTGGCCGACGTTGTGGCGCGCTGCCGTGAGGCGTTTGCCGGGGCGGACCTTGCCGGTCGTGTCGAAGTGGAGCTGGGCCCCGGCAGCTCCGAACCCTCGCCGTCCCCGCGCATCGGTGGTCCCGGCCTCGAGGCGGTTCGCTCCGTCGCCGCCCGCTATTTCCGTAATCCAAAGGGGACGGAGGAAAACGGATTATTCGAGCCAGTGGCAATTGTGCCCTCGACCGTGATCGGTGCGACCGACGCTGCCAACTACCAGCACATTTGCCCTGAGTGCATTCGCTTCTCGGCCTTTGTGGTTGATGACGAAGAGTGTGATCGCGGCGTTCACGGCACCAACGAGCGCATCACCCGCCGCGCCTACCTCCAAGGCATCCGCTTCCTCGTCGCTCTACTCCAAACGCTCTAGAGCGTGACAAAGCGACAGTCCCTTTGCTAGCCGTTGGGGACGTTCTTAAACGACTAGTCGTTAAGGAACGTCCCCAACGGCTACGTCCAATCATTCCGTGCGGGTTATATGCAGGTTTGCTTGCGCACGCTATCATATATGGGTTAGACCGCAACTATGTACCCCATACGCGAAGGGATGCGCATGTATCTGAAGATCGACATGTTCTAGCCGGGCTTACCCCCGCAGTGGCGCCGCGCGCCCCATCAACTCTGCCGATTTTCACCTTCACGCATATAAAGGAGTCCCGCCATGCGCGACAAGCTCGAAAAGATCATCAAGGCCTACGAGGAGCTCGAGAAGAAGCTCTCCGACCCGGCCGTCGCCTCCGATATCAAGGAGTTCACGCGTCTCAACAAGGAGTACGCGCACCAGTCCGACCTCATCGCCGCCTCGCGCGAGTACATCGGCGCGCTCGATGACATCGAGGCCGCCAAGGAAATGCTCCACGATACCACCGATGCCGATGAGAAGGAGATGCTCCAGATGGACATCTCTGAAAACGAGGCCAAGCTCCCCCAGCTCGAGGAAGACATTAAGTACATGCTCATCCCGAGCGACCCCAACGACGACAAGAATACCATCGTCGAGATCCGCTCCGCCGCCGGTGGCGACGAGGCGGCCATCTTTGCCGGCGATCTGTACAAGATGTACCAGCGCTTCTGCGAGTCGCGCGGCTGGAAGACCACCGTGCTCGACTCCAGCCCCAGCGAGGCCGGCGGCTTTAAGTCCATCGAGTTCAAGGTCGAGGGCGACCGCGTCTACTCCGTTATGAAGTTCGAGTCCGGCGTGCACCGTGTCCAGCGCGTCCCCAAGACCGAGTCCCAGGGCCGCATCCAGACCTCCACGGCAACCGTCGCCGTGCTTCCCGAGGCCGAGGAGATCGACGTTCAGATCAACCAGTCCGACCTGCGCATCGACACCTACTGCGCCTCCGGCCCTGGCGGTCAGTGCGTTAACACCACCTACTCCGCCGTGCGCATCACCCACCTGCCCACCAATACCGTGGTGCAGTCGCAGGAGCAGCGTTCCCAGATCCAGAACCGCGAGGTCTGCATGCAGATGCTGCGTGCCCGTCTGTACGAGATGGAACTCGAGAAGCAGCAGGCCGAGCTCGGCGCCGAGCGCCAGAGCCAGATCGGTCACGGCAACCGTTCCGAGAAGATCCGTACCTACAACCAGCCCCAGGACCGCGTGACCGATCATCGTATCGGCTTCAACTCCACCTACAACGGCGTCCTTCTGGGCGATCAGCTCGGCACCGTCATCGAGGCACTTGCCGCCGCCGAGCGAGCCGAGAAGCTGGCACAGGCTGTTTAAGTTACGGCGTTTTACCAAACGCCGTAACGGCTCGACGCTGCGCCCTTAGGTTCCGCCGTTCTACCGAACGGCGGACCAGCCGACGCTGCGCGCCGCCCAGAGCGACAATTTGTCATTCAAAAGGCAAGGCATGACCAGAAGGTCTATGCCTTGCCTTTTTCATGCCAACTTGTTCGCTCTGGACGTCGCTCGCTCATATGACCCAATCCGCTGTCAAGAGCCACAATGGCCCC
>UQTD01000034.1 GCA_900543845.1 uncultured Collinsella sp. | reverse complement strand
GAGCGGGGGCTCCTATCTTTTTAGTGCCCTCGGATTGGGTCATAGTGTCTGTCGGCCGACCAGATTAAGAGCGAGCCTAACTGCTTGCTCGCCGGCGATCGCTGCCCTTGTCTGCGTCAGTCGAGTCTTGAGGCCTTGGCAGATTCGGGTGAGGTGTCGGAGCAACTGCTCAACGATGGTGTTGAGTACCGCGCCCGTCTGCGCCCTCTAAAGGTCGAGGGTGAGCCTCACGTCTTGCTGATGGTGCGTCCGATTGATGAGCAAGAGGCCACAGAAGAGGACCTTGTCTACACCGACGTGCTGACGGGCGTGCGCAATCGCCGATATTACGAGGAAAAGCTCCGTAGCGCCCGCATGAATGCCGGCATTGCGATGATCGACCTTGATGATTTTAGGGTCTTCAACGATACGTGTGGCCGTCATGCCGGCGACCTTGCGCTCGGTGCTGTGGCGACAGCCATGCGCAGCGGAATCCGTTCGACTGACGAGCTTGTGCGCTATGGCTGCGACAAGTTTGTGGTTGTCATGCCCAATATTCCCTCCGATGACTTCACCCGTCGCCTGCATCAGGTATCCGATGCCGTTCGTTCCACGATTATTCCGGGCCATGAGTACGTGAGCTTGACGGCATGTGTTGGTGGCGTTCTCATTCATGGCGAGACGGTCGATGAGGGCGTTGGCCGCGCTGTCCAGTTATTGAGCCGCGCTAAGGCAAAAGCCGGTACGGTCGTGACCGATGCCGATTCCATCGAGGTCTTCCAAAGCGAAAAGCCTTTGGTGCTTATTGTCGATGACTCCGAGATGAACCGAGCCATTCTCAACGAGATGCTCAAGGATGAGTATTGCATCCTCGAGGCTGATAACGGTCGTGCGGCGCTCGACATGGTCGACCGCCATGGCGATGAGTTGTCGCTCGTGCTGCTGGACATTGTCATGCCGGGCATAAGCGGCTTTGAGGTGCTGGCCGATCTATCGCACCGATCGGCTACTGACAATCTGCCTGTCATCATGATCTCGAGCGAAGATTCCGATGATATGGTTCTGCGTGCGTACGAGCTGGGCGCCTCGGACTATATCAACCGCCCGTTTGACTCCCGTGTCGTGCGCCGCCGTGTAAGCAACACCATCCGCCTATACGCCAAACAGCGCCGCCTGACGAACCTGCTGTCCCAGCAGTACAACGAGCGCGTCAAGAACAGTCGCATGCTCATCGACATCATGGCCGGCGTCATGGAGCTTCGCAACGGCGAGAGCGGCAGGCACGTTACGAACATCGAGAAGCTGACCGAGCTGCTGCTTGGCTGTCTGGTCCGGCGTAGCGACACGATCTCCCTCGACAATGAGGAACGCTCCACGATCGCCCTGGCTTCGGCTCTGCACGATATCGGCAAGATGTCGATAGACGATGCGATTCTCAACAAGCCCGGACGCCTTACGCCCGAGGAGTTCGAGATTATGAAGACGCATACCACGATCGGCGCCGACATGCTGCTTGAGCTGGGCCGCCATCACGTCGGTAATGCGCTTATGGAATATGCGTACCAGATTGCGCGTTGGCACCACGAGCGCTGGGACGGCAAGGGCTATCCCGATGGCCTTAAGGGTGACGAAATTCCCATTGCCGCACAGGTGGTTTCGGTGGCCGACGTGTACGATGCGCTGACGAGCGTGCGCGTGTACAAGGACGCTATCCCGCACGAGGAGGCGATCAAGATGATCCTGGACGGTAAGTGCGGCACCTTTAACCCGCTGTTGCTCGACTGCCTGCTCGAGGTACAAGACCGTATTGCCGAGACGTTGGCACGCCCCGCCGACGTTGTCGCGTTTCCCACGATTTAGTTTGAACAAAGGAGTTTTTAATCCATGATTTCCATGCGTGAGGCGTATGAGAAGATCGGCGCTAATTATGATGACGCGTGCGCTCGGCTGATGGGCGGGGAAATGCTTGCCCGCTTTGCCCTCAAGTTTTTGGATGACGAGAGCATGGACAAACTGGAGGCCGCCATGGCGGCAGGAGACGCCGAAGGTGCGTTTATGGCAGCGCACACGCTCAAGGGCGTGAGCCAGAACCTGGGATTCGATAATCTGTACGAGCCGGCGGTTGTGGTGACCGAAGCGCTGCGCGGCGCCGATGCTGTTGACGGCGCCCGCGAGGGGATGCATGCGTTGCAGCAGCAATATGCGGCTACGATGTCGGCCCTGCGCGAAGCGGCCGAATAAGAGCTTGCGTGCTTTGATGACAATGAGAGTGGATAATCTCCCGTTTTAGGCTCGGTGGTGGCCTCAAAGTGGGAGATTATCCACTCTCGTTCGATACGTGTCCAAAAATCCACTCTCACCCCTTCCGATTAGTGAATGGCCTATGCGCACTGGCGGGGCTTTCCGCATGCAATCTATATCGTTGTTCGATAAACTGTTCGAATAACGATAGAGTCGATGAGGGTGAGTGTATGTCCAACAGCGTTCAGCGTATGGCCAAGGCGGGCGAAAATATCAGGAAGCTTGGTTTTTGCATGGCAGCCGTTTTTGCAGGGATGCTCGTCGCTTTTGCCGCGTTGGTTGTTTACGTGATTTGGTATGCGGTTGAAAACGTTGCTTCTGTCGATTCTTTTGGTGTCGTGACGCTTCTCAATGGCGGGTGCATCGTTATCCCAAGCGGACTGTGCCTGGCACTCGTTGTGGGTATTTCGCTTGTCGTTTTGTGCGGGGTCAGCCGTAACATCTCGCGGGGCGTCTCGCCCTTTACCAGGGCACATGTGCGGCTTATCCGTGTTCTTGCACTTGCCTTTGCTGTTAACGCTGCGGTTTCGTTTGTTGGTGCCTATGGATCGGTCAATCTCACCATTGGCGGACTGGAGCTTTACATCGTGCCTCATTCCTTCGTTATTGAGATTTGCCAAGGCGCTACCTTTGATGCGGGGTCGTTTATCGGCGCAGTTGTCTGCTTGTTTATCTCGGCGATCTGGAGTTATGCCTCGCTGCTCCAAGAGCAGTCTGACGAGCTTGTGTAGGAGGAAACATGAGCTATCTCATCATCGAGCTTGAGACGCAGCTGCTTAAGACCGGAAAGACCAACGCTGATCTGATTCGGGCGACGGGGCATACTCCGGCTAATATTTCAAAGCTTAGAAACGGAAAGATAAAAGCTATTCGCCTAAAGACGCTTCTCGATATCTGTGATGAGCTTGATTGTCAACCGGGAGATATTATTCAGCGCGTGAGCGAGAAAGAGCTTGAGGAGCTTATTGTCGAGCGCGCAAAAAATGTCGTGAGACAGATGCGGGACGGCGGAGGCAATGAGGTATCGCTTCCGACATCAGTCTTCGCTGTCGATTTGAGTGACGAGTAGCTTAAGGCAAACAACTAAAACGAAGTATCAGCGTGAAGGGACCCGTGTCTAACACGGGTCCCTTCTTTTAGATTATCTTGACAAATACGAGTTATCGAAAAACAATAACAACCATGGAAAACGATAAAGGAAAGAAGGAACGATATGAGCGGTTTTTCTATCAAGCAGAACGGGGGTCCAATGAACGCATCAGCGATAAAGCTATCAAAAGTTTCAAAACGCTACGGGAAACGGCACGTTTTGCATGACGTTTCCTTCGAGGTGCATCAGTCTGAGCTCTGTGCCCTTGTCGGTGCAAACGGTGCGGGCAAAAGCACGCTTATTAAAATCGTCTTGGGCCTCTGCGAGCCATCGTCGGGGAGCGTGGAGCTCTTTGGAGGCAAATCAAAAAGAGAGCTTGGCCTGATGCGGACGCGTGTCGGCTATGTGCCAGATTCCAGCGGAGCATACCAATCCCTCAGTGCGGTTGAGAATCTCCAAATCCGATGTTCGGAATGGGGGCTTGATGCGAATCGTGAGATTCCTCGCGTTTTGAGCCTAGTCGGGCTGGACGTCGAAGAGAAAAAGAGCGTGAACAGTTTTTCTCTGGGAATGAAACGGCGGCTGGATATAGCTACGGCTTTGTTGGGTGATACTGATCTGCTTATTTTTGATGAGCCAGCAAACGGGTTGGACCCGCTGGGCATCGAGAGTATATGGGCCCTTATCGGTCGATTGAATCGAGAACAGGGTAAGACCATGCTCATCTCTAGCCATGATTTGGATGAGTTGGCATCAGTTGCAACAAGTTGCGTGTTTATCCATGACGGCGAACTGCTGAAAAAGGAACCGATGGACGTCATAAGGGATGAGGCATCGTCCCTAAAAGAGTATTACAGGCGCTTGATGAAGGCGGTCTCGCTATGAAGCGGGCGATCCATCCCATAAAGGCAGATATGATGCGTTTGCACAGGATGTTTCCGGCGAAGTTTGGTCTTACGCTTATGCTGGCGTTCGGCCTTCTCTTCTGTGTCTTTCTAAAAAACGGAACAACGTTGCTCGCCTTTGGCAATAGCGTTTTTGGGGAGGATATTGGTTTCTGCTGGAATGTAATCGATCCTTCTGCACCCGATGAGTCCCTTGTGCGCAGTGCTTTTGCCGGCACCTCCCTGTTCGTTCCGCTCATCGTTTGCCTGGCGATTTTACAGGAGCGCGGCTATGAAGAGGGATGCCGAATTTCTTCAGCAAGAGGTCTTGCCCGCTTTAACGGGGCTCTGGCACATGTACTTTCGTCTTCTTTAATAATCGGCGCAGCATATAGTGCGCTTTGCCTTCTTCTTTTTGCAATAGCCATAATACGTGGAGGGCATAACTACTCGCACGACATGCTAACTGCATTTTTGCCCGCAATGATAGTCAACGCCGTATTGGTGATATCGGTTGCGCTGGAGACGGTGACCATCTATCGGATTACAGGCAGCGCTGTATTGAGCGGGGCTGCGATAATAATTGGATTTGTCATGAGCTTGACGCTCTACGGAACTTACCTTCAGACGCCCATACCGTCCTTGCGATGGATCTTCTTTCTTCCGGGGCCGTACCTTGGAGTCGGATGTGCCCTTGGGTATAGCGATATGGGGCAGCTGACGCTTCTGGGATATGGCGCGGCAGCCAGCTGTCTATCGGTATTGATTTACGCTCTCTTGAGCTTTCGCGCTGGGGGTGTGCTCAATGGCTCGTCAGATTAAAAGACTTCTCCAGTCAGAATTGAAGCATGTGAGCAAATGGACGTACGCCTTAATCCTGGTAATTTATGCGTGCATGGTGGTATTGCAGCTTAATTCTTTCCCGATGTGGTTCTGCAGCCTCCGTGAGAACAGTTTCTTGGGCTTTTTCCCAGACCCGACGCTTCGGCTATCGGCGGAGGATGTCCTTCTATTTGGTAATGCAGAGGTTTTTCGCGGTCTGCTGTTCAACGTAGCCCCGTTGGCTCATGCATTGTTCTTTCCGTTCATCGCGGCTTGCATTGTGCCGTGCTTTGTCAGTTCGGGCTTTATTGAGGAACCGTGGGGGCTGTCGGAGGCTCGGGGAGGGAAGCGTGTGTGCGCTATCGTTGCGCGAGTGGTGCTGTCTTCTTTTGCCCTTTTGGGCGCGTTTGTCCTGTCGAGTGTCGTTTTGTACTGTCTTAACTGCGTAATCGTTTTGGATGCTCGGCAGTATTTCGACCTGCATGTATTTTGCTATCGACTTCTTCTGGCGAGTGTCGTCTGCCTTGCATACGTGGTCTCTTGCGTGATCGTTGTTTCCTATTTTGGGTCCGGCTTCGGTCCGATTGGCATGCTGTTGCTTGTCAACGTCGTAGCGATCTACATACAGCTCGGGACCAATTCCATGCTTCCGCTTCCAGCCTCGATGCTCATGTGGATTTGTGGCGTGACCCCGTTGGGGAATAGTCAATGCATTTCGATTCTAATTGACTGCCTAATAAACGTAGCAAGCGTTTTTGCCATTTGCTTTACCGTCGACCGATTGCGGTCGAGATTTCTTTGATTGTTTGTGAGGGAAAATCATACCGAGCATACCAAATACAGGGGGGGCGGGCACCGTGGCTGGTGTCCGCCCCCCCCTGGCATGGAAGGTTTAGGTCTGTGTGATTCGCGAGCTAGCGGGCAAGCTTAACCTTTGCCGCTGCCTCGACAAACGACTTCCACAGGTTAAAGTCGGTCTCGAGCGTCTTCCACGTGTACTCAGGGTGCCATTGCACGCCCAGGCAGAAAGGCTGGCCTTCGACTTCGATGCACTCGGGAACGCCGTCGGTTGCCTTGGCGACCAAGCGCGTGCTCTTACCTAGACGGTCGACGCAGCAGTGATGTGCCGAGTTGGTCTGGATCAGTCTGTGCCCGCCAAGTGCGCGCTCCAGCAGCGAGCCCGGCATGACCTCGACAGGATGCACGGGATCGTTGAGCACGTGGGTATGGCGCCACTGCGTGCGGCCCTCGCGCGCACCCAGGCTCGGCACGTCCATGCACAGGGTGCCGCCAGTGGCGACATTGAGCAACTGCGTGCCGCGGCAGGTGGTAAAGAGCGGCTTTTTGGCACGGAGCACCTCGCCGACCAGCTTAAACTCAAAGCTATCGCGAATCTCGCAGCAGAGGGTGGGGTCGTAGGGTCGATCATCGCCCCAGCGCTTGGGGTTGACGTCCGGGCCGCCGGGAATGGCGATGCCGTCGGCGATATCGACGTAATGACGGATAACCTCAATGTCCTCGGTGATGGACATCTGCAGCGGCAGACCGCCGGCGGCAAGGATGGCATCGACAAAGACACTTGCGATTTCCTCGTTGGGGGAGAGCGTTTCGCTTAAAAACGGTTTCGCCTCTTCCCAGCGCGGTGCCACCAGGATGAGCGGACGGTCGGCGGGGGCAACGTCGACGTGCGGGGTATAGGACGAGGAAGTATGGGTTCCGATCATAGGTGCTGCTTTCGAATCTGAAGGTGACAGGGCGCATGAGAGACGTAGGACAACACTTTCAATGTATTTGTCCCACGGGGAGGCTGGTTAGTGGCCCTTGATGGAGTTGAGGAAGTCCTGGGCGCGCTTGGTCTGGGGATGGTCGAAGAAATCGTCGGGCGTGCCGGTTTCCACGATCTGGCCGTCGGCCATAAAGACGACGCGATCGGCCACGCGGCGGGCAAAGTTCATCTCGTGTGTAATGACGATCATCGTCATGCCCTGCTGGGCCAGACGGACCATGACCTCGAGCACTTCGTTGATCATTTCGGGGTCAAGGGCACTCGTGGGCTCGTCAAAAAGCATGGCCTTGGGCTGCATGGCGAGTGAACGGGCGATGGCCACGCGCTGCTGCTGGCCGCCCGAGAGCTGTGCAGGCACCTTATCGGCCTGCTCGGCCACGCCCACGCGGCTCAGCAGGTCCATGGCGCGCTCACGAGCTTCCTCCTTGGACACGCCCAGCACATCGACCGGTCCCAGCATGACGTTCTGCAGTACGGTCATATGTGCGAACAGGTTGAACTGCTGAAACACCATGCCCAGTTCGGCGCGCATGCGGGCAAGATCCTTGCCTTCTTGCGGCAGGGGCTCGCCCTCGATGAGGATCTCGCCCGAGTCGATAGTTTCCAGGCGGTTGATGGTGCGGCACATGGTCGACTTGCCCGAGCCCGAGGGACCGATCACAACGACGACCTCGCCGCGGTCGACCGAGAGATTGATGTCGTTGAGGACGTGTAGATCGCCATAGTGCTTATCGACGTGTCTGAGCTCGATCAGCGGCTGATTGCCGGTGGAAGAGGTGCTCTGTGCCATGGTGCTCGGCTCCTTATGACTCGAAATGGTAAAGCGTTAGCGGATGATGGTCGCGCCGGTCTTGTGCGAAACATAGACAGCGGCCTTGTTGATCGCGACGTTGATGAGGATATAGATGACCGCGATTACCAGGTAGACCGACACGAGGGCGTCGTAGTTGGTAATGAGCACGCGGGCGTTTTGCATGAGGTCGGGGTAGCTCACCACATAGGCGACGGTGGTGTCTTTGACTACGACCACGAGCTGCGAAATCAACGACGGAATGATAAACCGAATAGCCTGCGGCAACACGATTTTAAAGGTGATTTTAGCTTTGGAGAGACCGAGCGCCTGGGCGGCTTCGACCTGGCCGCGCGGCACGGCGTTGACGCCGGCACGGAAGATCTCGGCGAGTACGCCGGCGGCGGCGAGCGCGACGGGAAGCGTGAGCATCCAAAACGACGGCAGTGCGATCTTGTACTGGGGCAGCACCAAAAAGAAGAAGTAGATGAACAGCAGGCTCGGTACGCCGCGGAAAAAATCGGTGAGCACGCGGCAGACCAGCTGGAGCGGCTTAATGTCGCTGGTGCGGCCGAGCATAAGGGCTAAGCCCAGCACCAGCGCAATGGCGCCAGCGGTGAGTGCGACTTTAACGGTGCCCTCAAAGCCGGCAAGCAGGAACTTCCAGGTGGTGAGGTGCGTAAAGAAATACCAATAGTGGACCGAAAGCTGACCGGTCACATAAAAGCGCTGCAGCACGAGGACGACGAGCGCGGCGACGGCAACAAGCGAGATGGCGGTGCCGATGCGAATCTTGGCGCGCATCTTGGGGCCGGGAGCCTCGTAGAGCGCATCGCGCATGGTGAGTGCGGAGGTGGAGTGCTTGCTCATCGGAGGATCCTCACCTTCTTATCGATATAGTTGCCAATGTGGCTCACCACAAAGGCCGTGCCCAGGTAGCCGAGCGCCGAGATAAAGAACGCGGCGACGCCGCCGAGCGAGCGCGTGTTGATGTAGCTCACCACGCCGGTGAGCTCCTGCGGTTTAAGCGGCACCTGACTGCCGAGCGCGGTGGTAAGCATGACGGCGATAAAGAGGTTGGTCATGGGCAGCACGCTCGAGCGCAGCGCCTGCGGAATCACGATCTTGGCGAGGATGCGGCTGAAGCTCATGCCGAGCGAGCGGGCGGCTTCCACCTGGCCGACGCCGACGGTGTTGATGCCACTCATAAAGTTCTCGGAGCCAAAGGCCGAGCCCAAAAGGACCGTGGCGACGATAACGCAGGTGCGGTAGGGCAGGACGACCTTGAGCGGCGGCAGCGCATAGACGACGATAATGAGCAGCGCGATGCCGGGGATGTTACGGAAGATCTGGACATACAGGTCGCCAAAGACGCGCAGCGGCTTGAGCGGCGACACGCGCATCACGGTGACGGCGACGGCCAGCACCATGGCGATGGCAAACGACTCAAGCGTCATGCCCCAGGTTGCTAGCAGCGCGTCGATATAGTTCTGGCCATAGATCGACCAGAGCTCGGAGAGACTCATGCGGACCTCCCGCCGGTAAGGAAAGGGGCTCCCGTGTGTACGGAAGCCCCGACAACTCAGTGAGGAAACAGTTTACCGCAATAAAGCGCATCATGCGTTTCCGTATGGTTTCGTTGCGGCCGTTACCAGGCTCGCTGCCTAGGCCCCGATCTCGGGCAGCTCGGGAACATTGGTGTCGCCCGTACGGTCGCCGATGCAGATCTGCCACAGCTCGGTCCAGGTGCCGTCGTCCTCGATCTTCTTAAGGAAGTCGTTAACGAAGGCGACGCCGTCGGAATCGAGCGGCAGGCCGATGCCGTAGGGCTCCTTGCTGCCGAAGGGCTTGCCGGCGATCTTGTACTTGCCCGGCTCGCGGACCAGGGCGCTCTGCTGCATGTTGTTATCGATGACGTAGGCGTCAACGCGACCCTGCTGGAGTGCCTGGCGGGCCTCCTCGTCGGTCTTGAACTCCTGCTGGCTGGCCTTGGGGGCGAACTCCTCCAGGATGGCGGGGCCGTTGGAGCCGGACTGGACGGCGACGTTCTTGTCGGCCAGGTCGTCGACGCTCTTGATGTCGTCGTTATCGGCGAGCACCAGGATAGCCTGCTGGGTGTAGTAGTAGGGACCGGCAAAGGAGACGAGCTTCTTGCGCTCGTCAGTGATGGTGTAGGTGGCAAAGACGGCGTCGACCTGGCCGTTCTGCAGGACGGACTCGCGCGTGTCCGAGGTCACCTGGGTGATCTCGACCTTGTTCTCGCCCAGAATGTAGTTGGACAGGAGCTGTGCGATACCGGCGTCGAAGCCGCGGGTCTGACCGTCTTTCTCGTTGAGGAGGGAGAAGAGCGTAGAGGTCTGAACGCCACCGATCTTAAAGACGCCGGCGTCCTTGACGGCCGTGGCCCAGGTGCTGGCGGCGATGGCGTCGTCATCGGCCTTGGGGCCGTTGTCGACGAGCTTGTCGAACGCCTTGGCGTCGAGCGTGGTGGAAGCCTCGGTGTCTTCGGAGCTCTTGGAGGAGCCGGCGGCGGAACCCTTGTCGGCCTCGGCACTGGTGTCGGAGCAGCCGGCAAGACCAAGGCCGGCGACGGTTGCGAAGGTGGCGGCGACAAAGCCGCGGCGGTCGAGAACGACCTGCTGGGAGAGGTTCTTGCTCATAGTAGAACACCTTTCTCAATAAAATCCCTAGCGGTTGAGTAGAGTTATACCCTATCGCGCTCAAATGGGTCAACACGAAATAACTCAGAAACATACTTACCTTATGGGTAATTCTACCTACCAAAAAGGGACAGGTTTATTTTGACAGGTTTTACCTGGGAAAACGTCGATTATTACAGCTGAGATAGCGTTTTGCGGACGGCATGGTCGCTCGCGGCGGTCGCTATAATGGCGGCAACGCGACGCATATATAAGTAAGGAGATCGCGCATGAACGGTTATTCGTTTTTCGCACCGACCATGACTTAAAACCACCACAAAGGGGACGGGCGCCTTTGTGGTGGTTCTTGCAGATGTGGTGGCCTGTCTCGCTGCTTTGTCTCAATCTGTAACAGTTAGACGAGGAAATGGGCTCTACCTGTTACAGATCGAGATTTTCTCTTCAGGGGAATTCGAATGTCTCAATCTGTAACATCTGGACGGCCAAAAGGTCCCTATCTGTTACAGATTGAGACAAAGGTCTGGGACTAAGATGTCTTATCTCAATCTGTAACAGGTAGACGAGGAAATGGGTTCTAACTGTTACAGATCGAGATAGTTGAGTTCGAAAAACAAAAACCTCCGCAGGGGTGCTTTCCTTGCGGAGGTTTTCTTACTCGTTGAGTAGTCTTACGGCTTCGGCGGCCATGTTCTCGACCGTCATGCCGTTCTGAGCGAGCAGCTCGTTGGGGTCGTAGCGGTCGGGGAAGCCCTTGGCGATGCCGAAGGTGCGCGTGCGCACAGGCGTGCAGGCCAGATAGCACGCGACGCGCTCGCCCCAGCCACCGTCCAAGATGCCGTCCTCGAGGGTGACGACAACGCGATGCTCGGCGGCAAGACTGTCGAGGAACTCACGGTCAAGCTCGGTTGCAAAGCGCGGGTTGACGAGCGTGGCCTCGATACCGTACTCGGCAGCCAAGCGGTTTGCCACGCGCTCGCCCAGCTCAAAGAAATCGCCAAGCGCGAGCACGGCAACGTCGCGGCCCTGACGCACCACGTTGTAGCGAACGGCACTGTAGTCGGTGTCTTCGGCAGGCGCAAGGTCGGGACGGCTTACCAAGCCAATGCCCGGTACGCGGATCGCCGCGGGATGCTCGCGGTGGTCGAGCGACCAGCTCAGCATGGACAGATATTCCTCCATGCAGGCCGGCGCCAAGTAGTGCATGTTGGGAAGACCGCCCAACATGGAAATATCAAAGAACGAAAGGTGCGTCTCGGACGTGGTGCCAAAGATTGACGCACCAAACACCAAAATGGTTGCGGGGGCGTCGTTGAGGCACAGGTCGTGCCACAGCTCGTCGTAGGCGCGCTGCAAAAACGTGCCGTACACACCAAAGACTGGCTTGGCGCCCGAGCGCGCAAGCGCGGTGGCAAAGGTCACGGCGTGCTCCTCGGCAATGCCCACATCGACGAACTGTTTGCCGGCGGCAGCGCGAAGCTCGGGTGTAAAGCCCATGATGTAGGGCGTGGCGGCCGTGATGCCCACGACCTGCGGATCGCGCTTGATGGCGGCGCTGAGCGCCTCGCCCGTAATGTCGGCGTAGGTGCGCGGCGCAGGCTCGCTCGGATGGCCCGGGCAGAGCTTGCGCCCGGTCGCCATGTCAAACGGACCCACGTGGTGCCAGCGCTCGGGGTCGCTCTGGGCTGGCTCAAAGCCCTTGCCCTTGGCGGTGGAGACGTGCAGCACGATGGGATGATCGATATTGCGCAGTTCCTGCAACGCGTCGACGAGGGCCAACACGTCGTTACCGGCGTCCAGATAGCGGTAGTCGAGCCCCATCGCGCGGAAAACGTTGCGCTCACAGGTGCCGTTGCTGGCGCGCAGCTCGGCCAGATTGCGATACAGGCCGCCATGGTTCTCGGCGATGGACTGGTCGTTATCGTTGACGATGATGATCAGGTTGCTATCGAGTTCGGCGGCATTGTTAAAGCCCTCAAACGCCAGGCCGCCCGAAAGCGAGCCGTCGCCAATGATGGTGATGACGTTGTACGTATCGTCCGCCAGATCACGAGCGTGCGCCAGGCCGCAGCCCAGGCTCACCGACGTGGAGGTATGGCCCATGGCGAACAGGTCGTGCTCGGACTCGTCGGGATTGGCAAAGCCAGAAGCCTCACCATAACGCTCCGGATCGATATAAGTGTACGCGCGCCCGGTCAGCGCCTTGTGGGCGTAGGTCTGGTGCGAAACGTCAAAGACAATCTTGTCGATGGGGGAGTTAAATACGCGATGAAGCGCAACCGTAAGCTCAACGACGCCCAAGTTGGGGGCAACGTGCCCGCCGACGGCGGCGGAGCTTTCGAGGATTGCCTGACGGATCTCGCCGCAGAGCAGCGGAAGCTCGGCGCGGTCGAGAGCCTTGACGTCCTCGGGCGTTGTCGTTTGCGTAAGCAGCATCGTTGTGGGTTACTCCATGCGAATCGTGCGCCGGCACTCCCTCGGCCGGCACAATTGCACAAGACAGTCTCGCACATTTTGGCGTTTGATATGTGACGGCGGCGCGGTAATTCGCCAACTGGTGGGGCAAAACGTTTTGTCCGATGCCATACTGATATGTTCCATGATGTTTTTATCGATTGTGCACAGGCCGTGGCTTGTCGCCGTGAGTCGCTGGAAGGAGGCAGCATGTCCGATACCGTTCGTGCCGAGAAAATCGCGCACGAGGTCGACTATGCCGCCCGCCAGCTGGCCCAGGCGGGCCGCTTGGACCTGACGCACGAGTTTATCCAGCATGGCGACGTGACGGTGTATGCGCATGTGACCTCGGTGGCGCGGGCAAGTTTGTCCTTTGCCGAGCACCTGGGCCGCGTCGGTGTCTCGGTCGATCGCGCCTCGTTGCTGCGCGGAGCCCTGCTGCACGATTACTTTCTCTATGACTGGCACGATCCCGACCCAAGCCATCGGCTGCATGGCTTTCGCCACCCGTTTTTTGCCCTGGAACGTGCCGAGGAAGATTTTGAGCTGACGTCGCGCGAACGGAATATCATCGTGCGGCATATGTTTCCGCTGGTGCCAGTGCCGCCGACGTGTCGTGAGGCTTGGATTGTATGCCTGGCGGATAAATGGTGCGCTCTGCGCGAGACAGTCTCCGGTCGTCTGCGGCGCAAAGGCGGCGCGAACGATTCGAACGAGGACTCGAGTGACGGCTCGAGCAAAGATTCGAGCGAAAAGAGGAGAGGGTAGACGGTGGGGACCGCGATTGATATGGCGTTTGGCGGCGCGACGCTTGCCGCCTGCCCACTCTCGGCACTGGTGCTCTCGTTTGCCTTTTACGGGTTTTGCGGTTGGGCATGGGAGTCGACAGTATGTGCCATGCTCAATCACGGACGATTTGCCAACAGTGGCTTTTTGCTGGGGCCGTGCTGCCCCATCTATGGCGCGGGCGGCATTGCCTGCTGGCTGCTGTTGCGCGGGATTCCGGATGCCCCGAGCCAGTTTGTCGCCGCGGCGCTTGTGTGCAGCGTAATCGAGTACAGTGTGGGCCTTCTATTGGAAAAAACAACAGGCGCGCGCTTTTGGGATTACTCGCACCTGCCGTTTAATTTGCATGGACGCATCTGTCTGTACTGGGCCTGCGCGTTTGGCCTGGGTGCGCTGTGCATTTGCCGTTTAGTGGAGCCGGCATTGCTGGGGCTGCTTGGCCATCTGCCGGTGCTGATTGTGCGGCTGTCCGCCTTTATCGTCGCGGTCGCGATGATGGTCGACGCGGCGTGCTCGTTGGCGAGCTGGCGGCGTCTGTCCGATCAGCTGGAGCGTGTGCGCGCCGACCTTGCCGACCGCATCAACGAGTCGCTTGCCGATGCGTCCGACTCCATGCTCGAACGTATTCCCGATTCGGCAATCGACTCGGTGGCACAGACGCATATCCGCAGCCGTGCCGTTAACGCGTGGCTGGCCGAGCTGGGCGACGCGACGCTCGATGCCCTTCGTGAGAAGGCTTCGATGCCGACATTTATCTCGGATGGTGCTCGCGGTCTGGCGCTCGCTGCCCGTCGCGTGGCCGATGCCGCGCCGAGCATGCCGCGTCCGTCGCTCAGCCGTCGCCTTGCCGGTAAGCGCATGAGCCGTCCGGTACCGAGCGTGTCACTCAGTCGTCGCGACCTGCGCTTTTTCAATGCCTTCCCGCGTCTGCGCATCAATCGCTACGAAGGTGTCATTCGAGCAACTAATCTCCGTGACCGCGCCCACGAGCTGTTTCGGCGCTAGTCAGGACGGACGCGCTCACGGCTCCCTTGCTCGCGTATTTCCCGTTCGTTTCGCGCCCGTTGCCGCGCCGTTTCCAAGATTGCGGCACCGTTTCCATTCGACAACGCGGCGTTTAACAACGCCGTATCTGGTCTACACCAGTTGTCCCTCGGTCGCATTATGGGCGCCGACAACGTTCATGCGACCAAGGGGGACGAATGTACGATACGGGATCGACAACGTTTATGCTTATCTGCACCATGCTCGTGTTTTTAATGACACCGGGTCTGGCGTTTTTCTATGGCGGCCTGTCCAGGCGCAAAAATGTCATCAACACCATGCTCATGTGCTTTGGCGCCATTGGCCTGGTCGGTGTGCTGTGGATTGTTGCCGGCTGGTCGCTGGCCTACGGCGGCGACGGTTCCAGCCCATTTATTGGAGGCCTTGACCAGCTGCTGTGCCTGCCGGTGCTCAACCAGGTGCTGCAGACGGCCGAGGGTAATGCCGCGGACGGTGTCGTCTACCCTCAGATCATCAACATCGCCTTCCAGATGGCGTTTGCCATGATCACCGCCGCTATCGTTACGGGCAGTCTGGCAGGCCGCGTTAAGTTTGGCGCCATGACGGCCTTCCTGGGCATTTGGCTGCTCGTGGTCTATGCGCCGCTTGCCCACATGGTTTGGGGCGGCGAGGGCTCCTTTATCGGCGACATCATCGGCGCGCTCGACTTTGCCGGCGGCGACGTGGTACACATTTCGTCCGGTCTGACGGGTCTGATTCTCTGCTTAATGCTCGGCCGTCGTCGCGGCTTTGGCATGGTGAGCTATCGTCCGCATAACGTGCCGTTTGTGGCGCTGGGCGCCGGGCTGCTTTGGTTTGGCTGGTTTGGCTTTAACGGCGGCAGCGAGTTTAAGGCCGACGCCGTGGCGGCACTTGCCATCCTCAACACCGTGACGGCCAGCGCGGCGGGCATGGTCTCGTGGCTTGCCGTCGAGCGCGTGCACACCGGTCGCCCCACGCTGGTGGGGCCGGCACCGGTCTGGTTGCGGGTCTCGTGGTGGTCACGCCGGGCGCGGGCTTTGTCGAACCGTGGGCAGCGCTGGTCATGGGCCTGATTGTTTCACCCGTCTGCTACCTGGCTATCAGTCATCTCAAGACCAAGTTTGGCTACGACGATGCGCTCGACGCGTTCGGTTGCCACGGCATTGGCGGCATCTTGGGCGGCGTGCTCACGGGTCTGTTCTGTGTGCCGGAGCTTTCGTGGACCGATAAGGGCGGCCTGTTCTACACGGGCGACGTATCGCTGCTCGTCTCGCAGATCTTGGGCATTGTGGTGACGGTTGCTATTGTGCTGGTGCTCGACTTGGTGATCGCCACGGTGGTCAAGGCGCTGTTCCACGGCAGCCTGCGCGTGGACGAGGCCGACGAGGCGCTGGGTCTGGACGTGAGTCAGCACGGCGAGAGCGCGTACCCCTCCTTCTCCGGACTCGACTAGCGGCACGGCTTTCCCAGGCACCCGACCTTGCCCCTCAAACCGTCGCTTGCGTACCGAAGTACGCGGCGCTCCTCTTTCGGGGCAATCTCGGGCACCTGGAAAACCCTTGCCATGTGAATGAGCGGTTTATTTCTTTATTAAAGAGAGGAATTCACTATGAAGAAGATTACGGCGATCGTTCGTGCCGAGAAGCTTGAGGTTCTTAAAGACGCGCTGTTTGCTGCCGATGTTCGTGGCATGACTATCAACCAGGTGCAGGGCTGTGGCGCGCAGCATGGCTGGAAGGAATACGTGCGCGGCAACGAGTTGCTTGTCAACACGATCCCTAAGGTGCAGTTCACGCTCATTTGCGCCGATGAGCATGTCGACGGAATTGTCGAGATTATCTGCAACGCTGCACGCACCGGTGCCGTTGGAGACGGCAAGATTTGGGTCGAGCCGGTCGAAGAGGTTATCCGTATCCGCACCGGCGAACACGGCCCCGCCGCGGTGTAGGACAATCTTTCGCCTGACGGGCGTGCCTCTCTTGGGGTGCGCCCGTTCTCGTCTACAATATCGTGCAGACGAAGGAGAGGCATGCCCATGATCAAGATGTTTGCGAGTGACTTAGACGGAACGCTGCTGAACGCCCTGCACGAGGCAGATGGGACCATCCGCCGTGCCATTCGCGAGCTGACCGAGGCTGGCCTGCATGTGGTTCCCGCGACCGGGCGCTCGACGTTGCCGATCGGCGAGCATGGCTTTACAGGTCTGGCACTCGATGCCTGCTGCTCTAACGGCTCCATCGTGCGCGACAGTCATGGCGAGGTGCTCAAGACCTGGACCATCGACCCGCAGGTTACCGAGGAGCTGCTCAAGGCGTTCCCGGACATTTGCTTCGACTGCTCCACGCCCGACGGCATGTTCTCGAGCGGTTCGTTCGAGATGCACCAGGCGGGTTTTAAGAAGGACAGCCCTATCAAGCGCATCGTGATGCGTGGCATGCGTGCACGTGGCGGGTATCACGAGGAACAGTATTTCGACCAGTCGATCGGTGACATCCTGCGCCACGATGTGTGCAAGATCAACTGCCGCGTGACCTCGCCCGAGCTGGAGCGCGACCTTAAGGCGTATTTGGCCGAGCGATCGGATCGCGTGGTCAACGCACCGTTCGATCCGGTGATGTTCGAGATCACGGACGTGGCGTGCAACAAGGGCGAGAGTGTGGCCTGGCTGGCGGGTTACTACGGTATTGCCGAGGACGAGGTCGCGGTTTACGGCGACGGCGGTAATGACATCGCCATGCTCAAGCGCTTCCGTCACAGCTATGCCACCAAGAATGGCAGTGACGCGGCCAAGGCTGCCGCGAGCGCGACTATCGGCAGCTGCATGGTCCACGCCGTCCCCAAACACATGCTTGCCACCATGCATAAGCAAAACTCTCGCACCGTCATCGAATAATGTGACAAAGGGACAGCCCCTTCGTCACATCCAAAATATTGCCTTTACGTGTTGATGCACACGGTGTGCAATAATACTCGCACTGTGCAATAGCGCACAGGCTGAGTAACAAGGAGGACGCTTGTCCCAGCTCGAGAAATGCGATCGCCGGTCCCTTCGCTCGCAGCGTGCCCTTCGCCAGGCGCTTGCCAGCGAGCTTGCCGAAAGCGGCGACCTTTCGCGCATTAACGTCGCGTCGCTCACCGAGCGTGCCGGCCTTACGCGCCGCACGTTCTATTCGCACTACCGCGATATCCCCGACTTTATCAATCAAATCGAGGACGGCTTGCTGGCCGAGATCCGTGAGCGCATTGAGCTCATCACCGCAGCTCAGCTGCCTGATCTCTATCACAACATCGATGAGCTCGAGCCGGCACCCGGTTCGGTTGAGCTGCTGCGTTATCTTGCGGCCAACCGCGACTTAATCGGTGCGCTGCTGGGTCCGGGCGGCGACCAGGCCTTCATTAAAAGGATTATCGATACCGCGCGTGAGGCTGTGGTGCCGCGTGCGCAGACGGGCATTTTGGGCCTGGCGCTGGGCACGTTCTTTGACTACTACGTCACCTACGTCGTGAGTGCCGAGGTCGGCATGATTCAGCGCTGGTTTGAGCGTGGGCTCACCGAATCGCCCGAGGCCATGGCGCGCATTATGACGGTGCTCGCTTTTGTGCGCCCTGGTGACCTGTATGGCCAACCCATCGATATCAACGTACCGGAATACGGCATGAAGCTATTGAACCTGCAGCTCGAGGACGCGGCCGACACCGCCGCAGCCGTCGAGTCCAACAACTAAGAGGAGAGACAATGAGCAAACTCGTCGAGGGCATTAAGGACCGTATGGTCGCTGCCGCGCGTGAGGCTGCACCCGCCGTGGTGGATGCCGCGCAGAAGGCCGCGACCGCAGCTGCCGAGAAAGTTGCCGAGGCAGTTGCCGATGCCAAGAACGCGGCAGGGGAGACGTCCGTCGCTAGCGAGCCCGCCACCGCCGCTGAGCCCGTAGCCGCCGGCCAGGCCCCCGAAGGCGCGATCTTCAACCCCGAGAACGCTCGCGGCAGCCTGCATCTGGGCATCGACGTGGGCTCCACCACCGTTAAGCTCGCCGTGCTCAACGACGACAACCAGATCGTCTACGCCAAGTACCAGCGCCACCACACCGACGTCCGCGCCTGCGCCCGCGACCTGTTCGAGGGCGCTGCGACCGTGCTGCCGGCTGCCCAGATGACCTGCGCCATTACCGGCTCGGGCGGCCTGCTGCTGTCCCAGTGGCTCGACCTGGAGTTTGTCCAGGAGGTCATCGCCAGCAAGCGCGCTGTCGAGACTCTTATCCCGGCCACCGACGTTGCCATCGAGCTGGGCGGCGAGGACGCCAAGATCATCTATTTCGACAACGGCATCGAGCAGCGCATGAACGGCACCTGCGCCGGCGGCACGGGCGCGTTCATCGACCAGATGGCCACTCTGCTGCACACCGACGCCAGCGGCCTCAACGAGCTCGCGGCCAACGCCACCACCATCTATCCCATCGCCAGCCGCTGCGGCGTTTTTGCCAAGACCGACGTCCAGCCGCTGCTCAACGAGGGTGCCCGCCCCGAGGACGTGGCCGCCTCCATCTTCCAGGCTGTCGTGACCCAGACCATCTCGGGCCTGGCGTGCGGCCGTCCCATCCGCGGCAACGTCGCCTTCCTGGGCGGCCCGCTGCAGTATCTCTCCGAGCTGCGCCACCGCTTCTACCTCACGCTCAACCTGGACGAGGAGCACCGTATCGTGCCCCAAAACGCTCACCTGTTTGTGGCGAGCGGTGCCGCCATGGCGCACGAGTCCAACAAGCTCAGCACGTTCCCGCAGCTCATCGAGGCCATCGATGAGCTGGGTGACACACAGGGTGCCGAGGTCGAGCGTCTGGATCCGCTCTTTGCCACCGACGAGGACTTCGCCGAGTTCAAGACCCGCCACGACCAGGAAGTCGTTCCCAAGGGCAAGCTCGACGGCTACACCGGCCGCGTGTTCATTGGCATCGACGCCGGCTCCACCACCATGAAGGCCGCGCTCGTGGGCGAGGACGGTCAGCTGCTGCACACCTGGTACGGCAACAACAACGGCGACATCCTGGGCACGGCCAAGGTCATCATGGCCGATTTCTACAACCACATTCCCGCCGGCTGCACCATCGGCCACGTGACCACCACGGGCTACGGCGAGGCGCTGCTCATCGAGGCCCTCAAGGCAGACTCGGGCGAAATCGAGACCGTCGCTCACCTGCGCGGCGCCAAGGCGTTCCTGCCCGGCGTTGAGTTCATTCTGGACATCGGCGGCCAGGACATGAAGTGCCTGCGCGTCAAGGACGGCGTTATCGAGCACATCATGCTCAACGAGGCCTGCTCGTCGGGTTGCGGTAGCTTTATCGAGAGCTTCGCCGTGTCTATGAACATGGACGTGCGCGCGTTCGCCGATGCCGCCATCCATGCCAAGGCCCCCGTCAACCTGGGCAGTCGCTGCACGGTCTTTATGAACTCGCGCGTCAAGCAGGCGCAAAAGGAAGGCGCCACGGTGGGCGACATCGCGGCCGGCCTGTCCTATTCCGTCATCAAGAATGCCCTGTTCAAGGTCATTAAGCTGCGCGACCCCAAGGAGATCGGCAGCCAGGTGATCGTCCAAGGCGGCACCTTTATGTCCGATGCCACGCTGCGCGCGTTTGAGCAGCTCACCGGCGTCCACGCCGTGCGTCCCGACATCGCCGGCTGCATGGGTGCCTATGGTGCTGCCCTGCTCGCCCGCGATCGCGCCGGCGCTGACGGCACCTCGACCATCCTTTCGGCTGAGGACATCGCGCACCTTACCGTGACGCAAAAGCATGTCCGCTGCGGCCGTTGCTCCAACAACTGCCAGCTCACCGTCAACGATTTTGGCGGCGGCAGGCGCTTCATTACCGGTAACCGCTGCGAGAAGGGTGCTGGCCACAAAAAGCAGAAAACCGAGGCCCCCAACCTCTTCAAAAAGAAAAACGAGCTGCTCTTTAACCGCGAGGTGCTGAGCCCCGACGAGGCCCCGCGCGGCACCGTCGGCATCCCCCGTGCGCTCAACATGTACGAGAACTACCCCTTCTGGCATGCGTTCTTTACGCGCCTGGGCTTTAGCGTGCAGCTGTCCGACCAGTCGAGCAAAAAGACTTACCAGGCGGGCATCGAGTCCATGCCGTCCGAGAGCGTGTGCTATCCGGCCAAGATGAGCCACGGCCACGTGATGAACCTCATCGACCGCGATGTCGACTTCATTTGGATGCCGTGCGTGCGCTGGGAGCGCAAGGAGGATCCGACCGCCGGCAACTGTTACAACTGCCCCATCGTCATGAGCTACCCCACGGCGTTGGCACTCAACATCGACGAGATCCGCGAGCAGAACATCGAGTTCCTGTACCCGTTTGTGCCCTATCACGACAAGACCGAGCTCAAGCGCCGTCTGTACCAGGTGCTCGCCGTCGACCGCGTGGCCGATGCTGAGGCCGGTCGCGGTCGCGTGCGCGGTCCTAAGATCACGCGCTCCGAGGTCGATGCCGCCGTCAACGCTGCTTTTGAGGCCGATGCGCGCTTCCACGAGGATATCCAGACCATGGGCGAGGAGGCCCTTAAGTGGGTCGAGGACCACGGCGGCCACGGCATTGTGCTCGCCGGCCGCCCCTACCATAACGACCCCGAGATCAACCACGCCCTGCCCGAGCTTATCTCGAGCTTTGGCTTTGCAGTCTTTACCGAGGATTCGCTTGCGCATCTCGTGAAGCCCGAGCGTCCGATCCGCGTCGTTGACCAGTGGATGTACCACAGCCGCCTGTACGCCGTCGCCCGTTTTGTGACGATGCGCAACGACCTGGACCTGATCCAGCTCAACTCTTTCGGCTGCGGCCTGGACGCTCTGACCACCGACCAGGTGCAGGAGATTCTGGAGGCCAGCGGCAAGATCTACACCGTGCTCAAGATCGACGAGGTGTCCAACCTGGGCGCCGCGCGTATCCGTATTCGCTCGCTCATGGCAGCGCTCAAGGACCAGGAGGCCGAGCGCTTGGCCGAGGCCACGGCCGCGGGCGAGGC
>UQTD01000033.1 GCA_900543845.1 uncultured Collinsella sp. | reverse complement strand
GATTAATGGATGGAAACGGATGTTCTATCGGGACACACATTTTGTCCTATAAGCCACATTTTTTAATAGCTATCGGCAAACGTAATGTTGCTCAACGTTTGCGCTGTGAGCATGTGTGTTTAATGGAGTGCCTGCGGGTCCTGTCGCCGCATAAAAACGGGGCGGCCCGCACCCCTGCGAGCTGCCCCGTGCCCCTAGCTATCGCGTCATAAGGCTAACCAGCGCCACTCCCCTACTTACCAAATATCGCGCCAAACAAACCCTTGCGTTTGGGCTTCTCCTCTCGGTAGGAACCCTCGCCCGCCGCTGCCACCTGATGCGGCTGCTCGCCGCCTCCGCGTCGCACGATCTGGTATAGGAAGGGCGATTTAACGTATTTGACCTCGATGGGCGTGGCGTGCACGGTGCTTTCACTCGACAGCAACACGTTGGGATTGAGCGGTGCCACCACATGTGTCTCGCGCTTGTCGCTAAACACCACCGCGGCCGCGCGACCCGTCTGGCCGTTTACGGCGATGCGCACCTGCTCGCCGTCGCGGCTATCCGACGCCGGGCGATCGACAAAGTAGACCGGCACCATCACCAGACCGTCCTTGTGCTTGCGAGCCTTGCGCGCCCAGGCGCGGATGCTCTTTTTATTGAGCCCCAGCACCGCCTCGGCATCGTTGCCGGCAATATCGAGCGCCAGTCTATCAATGACCACCTGGTCCTTGGTAGACGCATCGACGGAAACGACGCGGAAGTCACCTTCCTGCATGGCAGGATCGAACGGCCCCACCTTGCCAAAATCCCACGGCTCCAAAATGCCCATAAGGCGAACGTCCAGGTAGTTTGCCCGCGGATACGCCCAGTCGAGCACCTCGTAGTACACCAGGGTCTCCTTGCTCAGGCCCTTGCCCGGGAAGGACGCCATCATGCGCAAATCCGCCAACGCCATGGGGAAATAGAAGAGCATCATGTCGTTTTGGATTGCGTCTTCTACATCGTGCCCGGCAAAGGCATCGGGATACTGACGCACCAGCTGCAGCGCGTTGGCACGTGCCTGCTGCGGAGTGATCTCGCAGGGAATGCCCTGCTCAGGTACATATTCCGCGCCAACGCCCATGGTCAGACGCTTGCTAAAAGCACCGGGCTTGAGCAGGTCGGCAACGCCGATCTTGTTGCCGCACGACAGGCACTCAAACACGCGTTGGGTCGATGACCCCTCAAAGGACGCGCCGCAGAAGGGACAGGGAATGCTCACATGCGTGGCCTCTTGGAACTCCTGCGCCGTGCCGCTATCCTCCCACAGCAGATGTTCCAGGACCGACTGATTGCGCCAGTGCGCATTGAAGAAATACCAGTCCGGGTCCTCCGGGCGCTCGAGCTGCGAGACGTGCGTGAGCTTGAGCAGCCCGTCAACCACCGTCAGCGGCGTATGACGGATACCCAAGGCGCTCTTGGGCTCTCCGGCGTCCGCTTGCCACGGAACAACCGTTTCGCAATAGGCGCACTCAAAGCTGCGCTTTGCCTGGTGCGAATACATGGGGCCGCCGCAGTTTTGGCATTTAATGGCAAACATCTCGTCCATGGAAACGTCCTCCTTTGCACAGGGCTGTCGACATTAAGTATGTCGAGCAAATCGACGCGTGCCCATACCCATGTGGCCCAAAATGGAGCACTCGGTCGGACGGGAAGGCGCAGTGAACTCGAAGGCGCGCGGGCAGTCGTCCCCCTCCGCCTCGCGCCCGTTAGCGCCGGCAAACCATTGCTGCATTTTCTGAGCATCGGTACACGTTGCGCCTGTGCGAGCTACACTATCCCCTTAAGCATGATTGTGAGGACGATCGTTATGCTATTTGTAAATCGGCTGGTACATACGCTTGTTCCCGGCAGCGAGGGCAAGCCGGTCGATGCCTCCTGCCGCACCAACGCGGGCTTTGCCGCAAGCCTCATTTGCATTGGCCTCAACATCACCCTGTGCCTGACCAAGGGCATCGCGGGCTTGCTCGCCGGCTCTGTCTCGCTTGTCGCCGACGCCTTCAACAACCTCTCCGACGCCTCGAGCAACATCGTGAGTCTGCTCGGGTTCCGCCTTGCCAGCCGCCCGGCCGACGAAGGCCACCCCTATGGCCACGGCCGCTACGAGTACCTCGCCGGCTTGGTTGTCGCCGTCCTCGTTTGTGCCGTCGGCATCAACCTAATCCTGGAGTCGGTCACCAAGATCATCAAGCCCTCCCCCACCGCGTATTCGGCGCTCTCCATGGCAGCCCTTGTCCTGTCCATGCTCGTCAAGTTTTGGATGGCGGCGTTCAACCGCACGCTGGGCAACCGCATCGACTCGGAGACGCTCATCGCCACGGCGCAGGATTCCAAAAACGACGTCATTGCCTCGGCCTCGGTCCTGGCCGCAGCGCTTGTTTCGCAGACGACCGGCTTTGACCTCGATGGCTGGGCGGGCCTGGGCGTGGGCATCTTTATCTGCATCAGCGGCATGGGCCTGGTGCGCGACGCCATCAGCCCGCTGTTGGGACAAGCGCCCGACCCCAAGCTCGTCCAGGCAATCCGCGACAAAATCATGTCGTATCCGCAGGTCCTAGGCACGCACGATCTCATGGTGCACGACTACGGCCCCGGCCGCCAGTTTGCCAGCGCACACGTGGAAATGCCCGGCGAGGGCGATGCCTTTGAGCACCACGAGATTCTGGACACCATCGAACACGACATCAAGCATCAGATGGGCATCGACATCACGCTACACTGCGACCCCATCGCCACCACCGGCGACGACCTGCGTGGCTGGGTCAAGCGCGGCATAGCGCAAATCGACCCCACGCTCTCCATCCATGACCTGCACGAACACGACGGGGTCGTTTCGTTTGACCTGGTGCGCCCCGACGGCTTTGACATATCCGACGAGGAGCTGCTGGAGCTCGTCACGCGCATCGTGCACGAGCGCCGGCCCGATGCATCATGCGTCGTCACGTTCGATTCGGGCTTTAGCTCGCCCGAGCGTCCGGCCGAACAGCTGTAATCGACAGCAAAACGGGACGCAGGACCGCCGACCAACGCGCCCATGCGCCCGGTCACGCGATCCTACGTCCCGTTTTTGTTTGCACCGCTAAGGCTCTAGCCGCTCGGCCGCTAGTTTCCCTGCGCGCCCGAAATGCCATTTTGCAGGGCATCCCAGGCGTTCGTTGCCATATCGCCCAGGTTCTGTGCGGTATCGCCGATGTTCTGAGCCGTGTCGCCCAGCTCTTGGGCCTTATCCCCAAGCTCCTGTGCCTTGTTGCTCAGGTCTTCCAGCGTGTTGGAGCTCGAGCTGTCCGCGCCGCCCTGGTCGTCGGACGCATTACCCGACGAGCTGTCCTTGCGCTTGAGCTGAATCTCGAGGTTACCGTTGTCGTTATAGCAGGCAGACGTC
The DNA here is from genome assembly GCA_900543845.1 of uncultured Collinsella sp. Taxonomy (GTDB): domain Bacteria; phylum Actinomycetota; class Coriobacteriia; order Coriobacteriales; family Coriobacteriaceae; genus Collinsella. The sequence goes on along the minus strand of UQTD01000033.1, from coordinate 18,617 downwards.
ACGACCCAGTTGGCATCGACAACGGGAGTCGAGCCGTCGTCGGTCAGAATCACGGCATTCGAAAGATCGGCCCCACGCGACTTGAGGAGCTTCTTGGCGTTAGACCAATACTGCCCCGGGATATCGCTCGGGTCGACGGTGCCGGACTGGGTAGTCTCGGTCTGCTCGGCCGTAGTATCAGTCGTGGCGCCCCGCTTGTTGAGCATGCCCGACACAATGGCAAACACAATCGAGAGGGCAAAGAAAATCGCCAGCACGATAAGGATCTTCTTGATCACGCTCGACGAACGCGACGGATCCTCTTCCTCGTCCTCACCATACTGCGGAATCGACTTGGGATACTCGCGATAAGGCTGGCGCGCATACGGATCGCGCGACTCATAACGAGGCTGGGGCTGCTCCGTGCGAGGCATATACGTCGTCTGCTGAGGCTGCGGAATGGGATTTTGCGGCAGGTTGTTATAAGCGCCTGCCGCCGCATTGCTATACGGGTCCGGCGTCGCATTGCCATATGGGTCCTGCGGTGCATAATCAAACGGATCCCGCGGTGCATCGTCATAGGCCATGACGCGCGTAGGTTCGGCAGTGGGCTGGGTCGCATCGGGAGCAGCATTGCCCGGATTCGGCACGATACGGGTCGCGTTGGCGCTGCCGCCAGCGTGTGCGGGATTGTATCCGCCCATCACGGTCGTCTTGTCCTGGTCCATGCAACGTTTCCTTTCCGTCGCTTGCAAGCATCAAGTTATCCATGCATTCTACCCGCGCAAAAGCCTATGATGGGCAGAGCCAGTCGGTATCTACAAGACATGCGCGACAGGTGGCAACAAGCGAATCGAGGAACGTCATGGCAAAAAGCAAGCTCATCAAAGACACGACGCGTGCCGAGCGCGAGGAAATCATCAAGCTGGCACTCGCCGGCTGCGGCAACGGCAGCTGCGATAACTGCGGCAGTTGCAGCCTGGGGGCTGGCGACCCATACGGCACCTACCAGCCCTACATTGACGGCGAGATGGAAATCGCCGACATCAACATGATGGTCGCCGAGCGCAACGCCAAACTCTTCGGCCTTCAGCGCGGATAGAAAACAAAAGCCCCGCCGGGCCTTGTGGGCACGGCGGGGCGAGCAGGCAGTTATGGGCAACAGACTTAGAACAGGCCGGTGATGTTGCCGTCGTTATCGACGTCGATGTTTTCGGCCGCGGGCACCTTGGGCAGGCCCGGCATGGTCAGGACGTTGCCGGTCAGCGCGACCACAAAGTGGGCGCCGGCGGAAACCTTGAGCTCGCGCACGGTGATGCGGAAGTTCTCGGGCGCGCCCAGAGCCTTGGCGTTATCGCTAAAGCTGTACTGGGTCTTGGCGACGCACACCGGCAGGTTACCAAAGCCGTTCTCGCGCAGCTCGACGAGCTGGCGCTTGGCAGCCGGGGTAAAGTCGACGCCATCGGCGCGATAGACCTTGGTGGCAACAGCCTCCAGGGCATCGGCCACATCGGCGCCGTCCTCGTAGGCAAACTTGAGCTCACTCGGCTGCTCAATCAGGCGCATGACCTCATCGGCCAAGTCGAGTGCGCCCTCGCCACCCTTGGCCCAGACCTCGGACAGCTTCACATTGACACCCAGCTTCTGGCACTCGGACTCAATGAGTGCAAGTTCTGCCTCGGTGTCCGTCGGGAAGCGGTTGATGGCGACCACGCAGGGCAGACCGTAGACATTCTGGATGTTGTCGACGTGGCGCAGCAGGTTGGGCATGCCGGCCTTGAGGGCCTCAAGGTTCTCGTCATTAAGATCGGCCTTGGCAACGCCGCCGTTGTACTTAAGCGCACGGGCAGTAGCGACAATCACGACGGCGCTGGGGCGAACGCCCGTCATACGGCACTTGATGTCGAGGAACTTCTCGGCACCCAGGTCGGCACCAAAGCCGGCCTCGGTAATGGCGACATCGCCAAAACGCATGGCCATACGCGTTGCCATGATGGAGTTGCAGCCGTGGGCGATGTTGGCGAAGGGGCCGCCGTGGACAAACGCGGGCGTACCCTCGAGCGTCTGCACCAGATTGGGCTTGAGCGCATCCTTGAGCAGTGCGGCCATAGCTCCCTGGGCCTTAAGGTCGCGCGCGCGGACGGGCTCGCCGGCATAGCTGTAGCCGACAACAATCTCGCCCAAGCGCTCCTTAAGATCGTTGATGCTCGTGGACAGGCACAAGATCGCCATGACCTCGGAGGCAACGGTGATATCGAAGCCGTCCTCGCGCGGCACGCCCTGGGCCTTGCCGCCAATACCGTCGATGACGTGACGCAGCTGGCGATCGTTCATGTCGACGACGCGCTTCCAGGTGATGCGCTTAACGTCGACACCGAGCTGGTTGCCCTGCTGAATATGGTTGTCGAGCATGGCTGCCAGCAGGTTGTTGGCGGCACCGATGGCATGGAAGTCGCCGGTAAAGTGCAGGTTGATGTCCTCCATGGGGATGACCTGGGCCCAACCGCCGCCAGCGGCACCGCCCTTCACGCCAAAGACGGGGCCGAGCGAAGGCTCGCGCAGGGCCACGGCGCTCTTGACGCCGCGACGACGCAGGCCGTCGGCCAGACCGATGGTCGTGGTGGTCTTGCCCTCGCCTGCGGGCGTGGGATTGATAGCGGTCACGAGGACAAGCTTGGCCTGGTGATCGGTCGGCTCGTTGAGCAGCGAATAGTCGACCTTTGCCTTGTCAAAGCCGTACGGAATCAGATGCTTAACGTCGACGCCGGCGTTCTTGGCCACCTCGGTAATAGGCAGCGGCGTAACAGAACGTGCGATTTCGATGTCAGTAGGCATGGGCGGTCCTTTCGTTACCGGATGAGAAAAAGACCAATCCAGCATAGCACGCGCGCGCAATAGTAAAACGCCCGTAACCGACGAACGGCGATATGTTTACCCGATGCCCAGCGATAGCCTACAGACCAGCCAAAACAAACCCGTCTCTAAACGGCTGGCTCGATACCCAAATGCTCAAAGGTGCGAAGCGTTGCCTGACGGCCCTGGGGTGTGCGGATCATCAACCCGCACTGCAGCAGATAGGGTTCGTAGACATCCTCGAGCGTACCCGGGTCCTCGCCCACCGCGCTGGCAAGGGTCGTAAGTCCCACGGCACGGCCGGAGAACGTCTTGGCAAGCGTCTCCAAGATGCGAATGTCCATCCAGTCCAAGCCGAGCTCGTCAATCTCAAAGAACTCGAGTGCCTGACGGCAAATATCGAGCTCAATGGGACCGTTGCCGCGCACCTGCGCATAGTCGCGCACGCGTTTGAGCAGACGGTTGGCCAAGCGCGGCGTACCACGCGAGCGCGAGCCGATCTCGAGCGCGCTCGGATGGTCAATCGTCACGCCCAGGATGGTTGCCGAGCGCGTCACGATCTGGGCGAGCTCCTCGACGGTGTAGTAATCCAAGCGATACGAGATGCCAAAGCGATCGCGCAGCGGGCCGGTCAGCATGCCCGAACGGGTCGTTGCCGCCACCAGCGTAAACTTGGGGATATCCAGGCGAATCGAACGTGCGGCCGGGCCTTTACCGATCACGATATCGAGCGCAAAGTCCTCCATGGCGGGATACAGGACTTCCTCGACCGAACGGTTCAGACGATGGATCTCGTCAATAAACAGCACGTCACCCGGCTGAAGATTAGTGAGGATTGCCGCCAGGTCACCGGTACGCGCGATGGCCGGACCACTCGTAGTCTTGATCTGAGCGCCCAGCTCGTTGGCGATAACGGTAGCCAGCGTGGTCTTGCCCAGGCCCGGAGGGCCCGAGAAGATCACGTGGTCGAGCGTCTCGCCGCGGCTCTGTGCGGCCTCGATCAGCACGCGAAGGCTCTGTTTGATGTGCTCCTGGCCGCAGTAGTCATCCAGGCGCTGAGGGCGCAGGGTACGGTCGACATCGAGGTCCTCGGGCGTCAGCTCCGAACCCACCATACGCTCGCCATGCGCCATGGATGCCGCCGGCGAGTTGCCAGGCGTCGCCCACAGGTCCTGAGAGTCATCGGCTTCCCACATCACGCATCCATTCCAAGTCGCTTAAGCGCCGCGCCGAGCAAATCCTCGACACGCATATCCTGCCCATCATACCCGCTCAGGGCAACATCGGTCTCCTGCGGGCTAAAGCCCATGGAAAGGAGCGCCGCACGGGCATCATCGATCGCCGAAGGAGCGGCGGCGGGAACCGGCATCGAAACCTGGCCGGGAATCACGTCGACCGGCACAAAGCCCTTGTCCTTGGCAAAAGTGCTCTTGAGTTCCAAGATAAGGCGCTGGGCGGTCTTTTTGCCCACACCCGGCACCTTGGCCATGCCTTTGTCATCCTCGGCCATCACCAGGGAATACAGCTGTCCCACGGTATAGGTGGAAAGCACGGCAAGTGCCAGGCGCGGACCGACACCCGAGACGGACACGAGCCGATCGAACATCGTGCGCTCGTCCTTGGAGGCAAAACCAAAGAGCGTCATGGCGTCCTCGCGCACCTGCATACGGGTATAAAGGCGCACCTCGCCGCCGGGCGTAGGCAGCGTGGCGGCAGTGCTGCCCGAGATGCCGAGTTCAAAGCCCACGCCCGATACATCGACGACGGCCGAGCTCATCGTGGCCTCGACAAGCGTTCCATGGAGCTGGGAGATCATCAGTATCCGGTTCCTCTCTGTTGATAGAACTCGCCGCCGGTAAGCGCCCGGGTGCGGCTCAGGTTAACGTGGCAGATGGCGCAGGCCAAGGCATCGGCGGCATGGTCGGGATGCGGGTCGTGATCGAGCTGTGTGAGCGTACGAACCATATACGCGACCTGCCGTTTGTCCGCGGCACCGGTGCCCACAACAGCCTGCTTAATCTGCATAGGCGTGTACTCGCCAATCTCGAGCGCGCATTCCGAAAGCGCCACGAGTGCAGCACCGCGGGCATGCGCCGTAGGGATGGCCGAGCGAACGTTGGCGCCAAAGTAAATACTCTCGATAGCAGCGGTATCGGGGCGGTAGCGCTCCACGACACCCTTGAGGTCTCGAGCGATATGCGACAGGCGCACCGCGAGCGGACTGCCCGCGCCGGTCTCGATGCAACCGTAGGCACGGCAGCGGACCTCGCCGCGCCTCTCCTCGATAATCCCCCAGCCCGTATGGGCCAAACCGGGGTCGATACCCAAGATAACCAAGCCAACCTCCCCTCGCCACAAGCGCGGCACAGGGCAAGCCCCGCACACTATTCACGAACGTCTGTTCTAGAATAACACAACGCCAGCCCCATAAGTCAGCCGAGATCGAATTGTAGGTTGAGCATACGCAAGCGGGTATGCAGCGACCTAGTTCTGGCTAAAGAACGGGAACTGACGGGGATCCACCGGCGGCTGCGGCATCGGCGTGCCCTGGGGCCCGCCCTGCGGTCCGCCCTGACCGCCCATCATCTTCTCGATGGCGTCCTGGACCTCGCCCTCAAACTTTTTCATGCCCTCATGCAGGCGACGCTGGCCATCCTCGGACTGTAGCTCTTCCATCTGCTCGGGCGAAATACCCAGCAGCTCACCCAAGATGCCCATCATCTCGCCACGCATGCGCTCGCTGCTATCGTTTTCGTCAAATCGCCGGACCTCATCGCGGGCAAGCGATTCGACCGTCATGCGTTCCTTGCCGCTCAGCCCCAGGTCGGACCAGGCAAGCATGTACGGCCAAGCGCGCTCGACAAACGAACGGGCCGAGACGATCGGCGCCGTCGGCAGCATGCGGCGGGCGGCCTCACCTTGACGCACGAGCATCAGCAACAGCGAGCAGGCCTCGGGCTTGCCGGCCGCCATGGGAATGTCGTCGAACGGACGATTGCGATCTACGTGCGACTCGAGCGCGCCGTCGACCTCGCCTGGCTCAAGCCCGCCAAGCAGCTGCGCCGCGCGATCGAGCATATCGACCGGACCGTCGAGCGTCGAAAGTGCCCTTGCCAGCACGCGCTCCATGCAATCCTCTACTGCGTTGAGCGTCACGAGTTCCTGCGGCACCACGGCAGAGGCGCGGTTGCGCACGCGCGCCACAAACTCAAGCGTCGACAGATACACATCGCCAAAGGGCGCAAAATCGCCCTGGTAGCCGCCGGACAGTGCGGGCGCCGCAAGCGCGTACTCGGTCTTGGAAAGCGGGCTCAACGCCATCGCACCCAGCTCGAGCGCCGTGTCCTCGAGCATCAGGCCCAACGTACGCGAACGCAGGCGCTCGGCATCGCCCGCCGACACATCGCGGTCGAGTACGCGCGCCGCATCCGGCGCATCGCGCTCAACCGTGCGAATGTGCAGACGCTCGGCAAGCGCGCGCACGGCGGCGCAACGGGCGGCCTCAGTCTCTTCCTGGGCCGGCGTAAAGATGCGATTGCGCCCCAGCACCAGGCCGATCACATTGCGCGGACCCAGGGCATCGACGGCAAGTGCCGCGAGTAGGGACGACGGCAAATCGCCCTCGAGCGCCACCACGGCACGCGACGCACCGCGGGCGCGGGCATTGTCGCGCACGGCGAGCACCAGTGCCTGCCACAGCCACTCCTCGGAGCGAAACTCGGGGAGCTCATGGTCCTCCAAGGCGTCGAGCATCATGCCGCGCTGTATCTCCTGGACCAGCAGACTCTCCTCAAAGCACGGGGCCTGGGCCACCACGCGGCCGCAATCGTCGAGTACAAACGACCCGCCGGTATACACCGACTCGTCATAGGCACCGACCGGCGCCATGCAGGCAAACCATACGCTGCGCTTGGACGCAATCTTGCGGTAGGCACCGCTGCGAACGGCGGCAATGGCGGCCGTCTCGCGGTCGGTCATATCAAACGCGTTGAACTGAAAATAGGCGATAAGGTCGACACCGGTCGGCAGCATCTCGAGCTCGCGGTCCAAGTCGAAAATCACGGCGATACGCACGCCGTCCACGTCGAAGACCGGCGGCGCCCAACGGGCATCGCCGTTCCCACCGCGTTGCAGGGCAATGCTCGAACGGGCCGGCACCACATGGCCGTCCTTGAGCATCATGTAGTCGAGCAGGGGCTGGCCCTCAAACGAAACCGCCGCAGGCACGATGCAGATCATATCGAGTTCTTGGATACGCTCGGCAACACCGGTCAGGCCTGTCAGCATGTCGTGCTCAAAGTCGGCAGCACCCACCAGGCCGCCGGGCAGAGCACCCAAAAAGAGCGAAGCCGGGACGCACAGCACGCGCGCCCCGCGCTCGTGGGCCAAACGGGCTTGGTCCTCGATGCGACCGCAAATGCCCTCAATATCACCCAGGCGCATATCGATCTGTGCAAGTGCGAGCTTCATGGCTCAGCCCTTTCCGTCGTAAACCATCGTTGTCGTAGTAAAAGCGCCGGCCGCATGATGCAGTCGGCGCTCGCATGTGCATATGCTAGCTATGATACCCCGAGCGGGGGCGCGCTCCTAGAACGTCGCGGACCACAGCCCGTGCAGATTGCAATAGGCATAGACGGTACCGGTCTTGGAGCCACCGGCAAAAAACGTCGCGGGCTTCATGCCGGGTTCAAGGTAATGGACCTCCAGACGGCCCTCGGCCTCAAGGGCAATCCACTCAATATAGTGCTCGGGCAGGCTGGGGTGCTCGACCGAGCCCACGCGTGCGCGGATCACGTGACCGTCGCGCTCGATCTCGACGACGGGCACGTGCTTTTCGTGCGCCGCGTCCTCGGTGTTCGCGGTCAGCTCCGTGCAGCCGGCAGGGGTCGCAACGTCGTCGCCAAGGGCGGCGATAAGCTTGCCATCGGGGTCCTTAAAGAATTTCGCCATGATGCTCTCCTTTGCTGATGTGCCAATGTTCTCGATGGTTCTTATGCCCAAAGGCAGGCGAACCATCCACGGCATGGCAAATGAACACATAACGGGCGGGGACGATGGAGCAGCGTGTGCTATCCGCCCCGGCGGCCCCACCCGAGCGGGTTAGCGCCCGTCGCCGCCCAGCAACGCCAGAACATCTTCGCGGGTAAACAGCGCCGACGAGATGCCGTCGCCGCCGAGCACGCTGTTGACCAGGTCGCGCTTGGACTCCTGCATCTGCATAATGCGTTCCTCGATCGTGTCCTTGGCGATGAGCTTGTACACGGTCACGGTATGTTGCTGGCCAATACGATGCGCGCGGTCGGTCGCCTGGTCCTGCGCGGCCACGTTCCACCACGGGTCGTAGTGGATGACCACGTCGGCCGCCGTCAGGTTAAGGCCCACGCCGCCCGCCTTGAGCGAAATCAAAAAGACCGGTACCCCGCCCGCTTGGAACTGCGCGACCATCTTGGCACGGCTCTCCTTGGATGACGCACCTGTGAGCTTAAGAAAGCCGATGTCTTCCTTGGCCAAGCGCTTGTCGATGATATCGAGCATACCCGTAAACTGGCTGAACAACAGGATGCGATGCCCGCCGTCGAGTGCGCCGTGCACGAGTTCCATGCACGTATCGAGCTTGGCGCTCCCCGCCTTGTAATCCTCGTAGTGTAGACGCGGGTCGCAGCAGATCTGGCGCAGCTTGGTGAGCTCGGCGAGCACCTTGAGCTTGTCTTTCTTAAACTCGGATGCCTCGCGGTGCTGCACCTGCTGGGCGATGCGGTCCTGGTTTGCCAGGTACAGCTTGCGCTGCTCGCCGGTGAGCTGAGCCACGACAGTGTCCTCGATCTTTTCGGGCAGATCGGCCACCACGTCTTCCTTGACACGGCGCAACACAAACGGCGACACGAGTGCCTGCAGGCGAGCGGCACTGTCACCCTCGGCATGCTCGACGGGACTTTCGAAGCGCTTGGCGAATGAGTCGCGCGAGCCCAGAAGGCCCGGCATCAAAAAGTCAAAGATGCTCCAGAGCTCGGACAAGCGGTTTTCGATGGGCGTGCCCGTCAGGGCAAAGCGCACGCCGGCAGGCAGGCGCTTTGCGGCACGCGCCACCTGGGTGAGCGGGTTTTTAATGTACTGGGCTTCGTCCAGCACCATGCGGGCAAAGTCCTGCTCGACGTATTCGTCGATGTCGCGGCGCATGAGGTCATACGACGTTACGACCACGTTGTGCTCGGCGGCACCGGCAATTTGCACGCGGCGCTGCGCCTTGGCGCCCACGATGGCGCACACATCGAGTGACGGGGCGAAGCGCTCCAACTCGGCGGTCCAGTTGTACACAAGTGACGCAGGGCACACCACAAGCGTGGGCTTAGTGTCCCCCGCCTCCACGCGCGCCAGGATATGTGCGATCATCTGCAGCGTTTTGCCCAGGCCCATGTCGTCGGCCAAGATACCGCCGAGGCCCAGGTGCTCGAGCGAGCCGAGCCACTGGTAGCCGTCGACCTGATAGCCGCGCAGTGTGGCCTTGAGCGAGACCGGCACCGTAAAATCCATCTTGCCGAGCGTATCCAAGCGCTCGACGGTGCGACGGAACGCGGCGTCGCGATCGGCCTCAAGCGCCGGCGTGCGCGCGAGCATACTATCGACAAAAAGGGTACTCGACGCGGGAAGCGACACGCCGTCGAGCAGGTCGACGGCATCGACGCCCAAGTCCTCGGCAAGGCCAAACGCGGCACGGGCGCCCTCGTCCAGGCGGATGATATCGCCGGACGTGAGACGTGCAAACGTCTGGTGGCGCTTGTATGAGTCCAGATAGATGGCAAGGTCGGCAGCCGAAAGCCCGCTCGCGCCCAACTCGACGTCGAGCAGGTTGCTCTTGACGGTCGCACGCACCGAAAGCTTGGGCGCAGGGCGGACCGAGACCTGGCGCAGGCGGTCGCTGAGCATGACCTCGCCCAGCTCGGACAGGGCAGACAGGCCCTCGGTCAGCAGGCGGAACAGGCTCTCGTCATCGCGTTCCTCAAACGCCAGGCCACCCTCGTAGAAATCGAAATACAGGGCCGCCGTATCCATAACGCGAAACTCCGCCACCACGTCACGGGGCGGCACGCCGGGGCGCTGCTCTTCGAAGGGGCTGCCCGGAGCGCCCAGGCTAAAGAGATTTGCCGACCAATCGCCGTAGAACACCGTAATCTTGCAGTTCACGAGGCCATCGTCGACGCCAATCTCAAAATGGAAACTCGCCTCGGGCGCCACGGCGTCAAGTGCGGCGGGAGCGGTCAGGTCGGTGTAGTCGCGCAAGACGGGCAGCGCCATGCGGCAGAACTCGCCCACCTGGTCGGCGGCGATATGGACCGGCGTGCGGCAGGGCAACAAGTGCGATAGGAACGGCGCCGCGTGTTGGGCAAACGCCACATCGGTACGGCGCGCGCGGCGCGTGTCGACCAGGTAGGCAGCATCGCCCGATGCAAAGCAGTACATATCGGCGGGCAGGCGAAGGTCGTAGCTGCCGCCGACCGCCGGCGCAATCTTGGCGACAAGGAGCGGCGGGCGCTTGGTCGGGGCTTTATCCTCCCCTTGCGGCGCCGGCTCGACCGCCACGTCGTAGGCACGATGCGCCGTCGTCCCCCGCGACCAGGCAGGCTCAAAGGAAATGGTCCTGCCACGCAGCAGGTCCAGCATGTATACGATGTCATGCTCGGACAGCGGCAACTGACGCTCAGCGACAAAGCCGCTACGGGCAAAGTCATACGACGCCGAGCGCGAACTCGTGATATCGCCTAGGTAGGCAACCGTCGTTGCGACAAGGTCGAGCAACTGTACCGAAACGTCGTCAAAGGCTTCGGGCACATGAAGAAACGTGAGCTTCTTGCCGTACGAGAACGTGCCGCCTCGGACATAGGCGTCGGCCATGCCGTCGATATCCTTGACCACATAGGACACCGAACCGCAGCGAATGCGGAACTCGAGCGCCCAGCTAAAGCGGTCGGCGAACAGCGGATTGTAGTACGGCACCAACGAGGGCTCCAGCATCGCCTTGGGAGCATCGGGATCGACGGCACCGGCAAGCTTGCGGCGCATGCTCGCCAGCTCATCCATGCGCACGTCCGAAAGATCGGAGAGCGCCGCCATGAGGCTGGGGCTCGTGGGGACGGGCGCCGGAAAGGGAAAGTTGGGATTGACGGCCGGCGCTTTGGGCGCGGTGCGCGCGGGCTGTTTCGGCTGCGCCGTAAACGTGCGGACCGGCGTGCGCAGCCCCTCAACAGGCTCAATGCCGCTGGCGTCCAGGTATGCCAGCGCTGTGGCGATGGCGTGCTTGCACATACCGGGGTAGCGATAGGCAGCGGGGCAATCGCAGTCGTAATCGATCACCTCGTGCTCGTCCATGTCGAGTTCCACATGCGTCTTGTACAGGTCGCCGCGCGAACCGCGCACCGTGCCCTCAAGCGTCACGTTTTTGGAGAAGCGCGAGCCACTGTCCTCGATCGACAGCACGGCGCCGTTGAGCATGAGCGAACGCCCCTTCATAAAGGTGCCGCTCAGCGCCGCTTCCTTACGAAGCGCCTGCGCAAACGTCCCCTGTGCCATCACTTCCTCCAATCTCGCACGCTAAACGATTTTTCTGGGACGGGGATGAAAAAATCATTCCCGTCCCAGAAAAACTGGTCTTCCGCCACACATCACCCAAAATGATTTTTTAATCCCCGTCCCAGAAAAATCATTTTAGATAACCGTCACTCTGCCTTGGTTACCCACGATGGCCTTGGCCTCGGCCAGCAACGGAATCGAGCGCGCGTTGACCTTCGCCGGCACCTCGGCACGTAGCACGCGCCCGTCCACCTGCTCGATAAAGATCTCCACACGGTCGCCACCCGGATTGGTGGTGAACACCGTGGCAAGACGCGCCATATTGCCCTGGCTAAAGCGGCTGTTGGGCACCATGACCTCAAACACCTTGGGCTTGTTGTTCTCCTCGTTGAGCTCCAGCGGCACAATCTCCTGCGCGATGATCTGGTCGCCGCGGTCCGAGCGCTCGAGCTTGCCCTTAATGCGCACAAACGCATCGGACAGCTGTGCACCGGTCTCGGGATCGACCTCGCCGTACAGGTACCCCTCGGCCTCCTTGTAGGTCTTGGGGAACACGACGACGGTGGCCTCGCCTTCCATGTCCTCGAGCTGCACGATGCCCATGGGGTCGCCGTTTTTGGTCACGCGCTTGGACACACTCGAGACCATACCGGCCCACCACAGCGCCTTACCCTCGGGAATCTCCTGGTTGATGGTGCCGCCCGTAGGATTCTGAACTTCGTAGCCGGTGTCGATCTGCGAGAACGAAAAGTCGCGCGCCTTGGCTAGCGCATACTCAAACGGGCGCAGCGGGTGGTCCGAGACATAGATGCCCAGAACCTCTTTCTCCTGGCTCAGTTTAAGGTGGCGGTCCCACTCCTGGCCATCCGGATCGGGCACGCTGACCTCAAAGCCCGAGCCCTCAACGTCGCCAAACATGTCGAAGAACGACGTCTGGCCGCTCGCACGATCCTTCTGGCGCTTTACGGCGGCATCGATGATGTTTTCGGGGTTGTTCTTATCCACAAAGTGCATCATCTGGCGACGCGGATACCCCGTGGAGTCGAAGGCGCCTGCCTTGATCAGCGATTCGATCACGCGACGGTTGGCCTGGCTCGAGTCCACGCGCTCGACAAAGTCATGCAACGTCTTAAACGGGCCGCCCGCCTCGCGCTCGGCGATAATCGCCTGCGCCACGCCGGTGCCCACGCCGCGGATGCCGGCCAGACCAAAGCGCACGCCTTCCTTGGTAGCCGTGAACTCGGTGCCGGACTCGTTGACATCTGGCGAAAGCACGGGGATACCGTCGTGACGGCATGCCGAGACGTAGTGCACGATCTTATCGGTCTTGCCCGTATAGGACGTCAGAACGGCCGCCATGTACTCGTGCGGATAGTGCGCCTTGAGCCACGCCGTCTGCATAACCAAAATGGCGTAGCCGGCGGAGTGCGACTTGTTGAAGGCGTAGGACGCGAACTCAAGAACATCGTCCCAAATCTTCTGGGCGACCTCGCGCGTGTAGTTGTTCTTGATAGCGCCGTTCATCCAGTGGTCGTAGGTGGTCTCGTCCGAGCCATCCTCCCAGTGGAGCACCGTCGACGTGAGCAGCTTGATCTTCTTCTTAGCCACGGGCTTACGGATACGCGAGTCCGATTCGCCCTTGGAGAAGCCGCACATCTCGACGGAGATGAGCATAACCTGCTCCTGGTAGACCATGGTGCCGTAGGTTTCGCCCAGGATGTCGTCCAGACGGTCGTCGTAGGAGACGGCCGGCTCCTTGCCGTTCATACGGTTGATGTAGGACGAAACCATACCGGCGCCCAGCGGGCCCGGGCGGTACAGGGCGATCAATGCTACGACGTGCTTGTACTCGGTGGGCTTCATGTTCTTGATCGTGGCCGTCATGCCGGCGGACTCGACCTGGAAGACGCCGGCGGTGTGGCCGGAACCCATGAGCTTAAAGATCTCGGGATCGTCAAAGGGAATATCTTCCTCTTTGATGTCGATGCCGAAGTTCTTTTTGATGTTGGCCTTTGCCTTGGAGATAACCGTCAGCGTACGCAGGCCCAGGAAGTCCATCTTGAGCAGGCCCATGTCGGCAACGGTATGGCCTTCGTACTGGGTAATCTCGACGCCGCCCTTGGTGTCGAGCTTGGTGGGCACGTGCTCGTTGACGGGGTCGCGGCAGATCAGAACGGCACACGCGTGCACGCCCTCGCCACGGGTGAGGCCCTCAATCGAGAGCGCCGTGTCGATGATGCGGCGGGCGTCGTCGTCCTTTTTATAGGCCTCGGCAAAGTCGGGGTTAAACAGATCCTCTTTGCCGGGTTGTTTTTCGAGTACCTGCTTGAGCTTGACCTTGGGGTCGCTCGAGACCATCTTGGACAGGCGCTGGCCCATGTAGACCGGGTAGTCCAAGACGCGCGCGGCGTCGTTGATGGCCTGCTTGGCCTTGATGGTCGAGTAGGTGATGACGTGGGTGACCTTCTCGGGGCCGTAGAGCTGGCGAACGTGCTCCACGACCTCGAGGCGCCGCTCGTCGTCGAAGTCCATATCGATATCGGGCATCTCGGTACGCTGCGGAGACAGGAACCTCTCGAACATCAGGCCGTTCTCGAGCGGGTCGAACGCGGTGATGTTCATGGCGTAGGCGACGATAGCGCCGGCGGCAGAGCCACGGCCGGGGCCGACGCCGATGCCGTTGTCCTTGGCCCATTGCACATACTCAGCGACGATCAAAAAGTAGGCGGCAAAGCCCTTGTCGCAGATGACCTTGTATTCGTACTCAAAACGCTCTTTGATGTTGACGCCACCGATCTCGCGTGTGGCCCAGTCGTCACCGTAGTGCTGGCGCAGGCCCTTCTCGCACTCGCGGCGGAACTGGCTCTCGTGCGTCTCACCGGGATCGAGCAACGGGAAGCGCGGCAGGATGATGGAGTCCCAGTCCAGCTCAACGTAGCACTTGTCGGCGATCTCGAGCGTGTTGTCGCAGGCCTCGGGGCAATACGGGAACATCGCCCGCATCTCCTCCTCGGTCTTCATGTAAAACTCCGAGCCGGTCATGCGCATGCGGTTAGGGTCGTCGACCTTGGCGTTCATGCCAATGCACATGATGACGTCCTGCACCGGCGCGTCCTCGCGGCGCAGGTAGTGGAAGTCGTTGGTGGCGATGACCTTGACGCCCACCTGTTTGGCAATGTCGATGAGCGTACGATCCATCTGCTCGTCGGTCAGGCCGTTATCGGTGGTAATGCCGTGTTCCTGGATTTCGATGTAAAAGTCGCCGGGGTCGAAGGTGTCGCGGAAGGTCTCGGCCCACTTGATGGCGCCTTCCATGTCGCCGCGGTCGATGTATTTGGGGATGATGCCCGCGATGCAGGCGCTGGTGCAGATCATGCCCTTGGCGTGACGGCGCAGGTTGTCGAGCGTCACGCGCGGCTTGTAGTAAAAGCCCTGCACGGCGGCCTCGGAGACCGTCTGCATCAGGTTGACGTAGCCCTCCTGGTCCTTGGCTAGAAGGATCATGTGGTAGAGCTCGGGCTTGTGGTCGCGGGCGAGCGTCTCGTCCGGCGTAAAGTAGACCTCGCAGCCAAAGATGGGTTTGATGACCAGGGGCGGCTTGAGCTCGTCGATGTTGCCCTTCTCGTCCCACATGGCCATGTCCTTCACATACTGGGCATGCTCGCGCGGGTTTGCCTCGGGATCGGGCTCCACCAGCTCGTCGCGGCGGTCCTTTTCCAAGAAGGCCTTGTCGTGGCTCCAAGTTTTGTACTCAGGCGTGTTGTGGTTGACGGCGTCGCAGGCCAGCGCCAGGTCGGGTACGCCGTACATGTAGCCGTGGTCGGTAATGGCCACGGCGGGCATGCCAAGCTCAACGGCACGGTTGACCATATCCTGGATACGAGTTGCGCCGTCGAGCATGGAGAAAACGGTGTGATTGTGCAGATGGACGAATGCCATGTGATGAGCTCCGATGCGGGTTCGTGTTCTGACTGAACGATTTTACCCCACGGCACGGACAGCACCCGAACCTAGCCAAACCAACACGGCTCCTCTTGCAGTTGCGGTGGAATAGTTCCCGCTTAGGCCAACTGGGCCGCAATACAGGAACTATTCCCCCCGCAAGTTATCTGAGGGCTAGAGATTGTAGGTGACTACTTGGGGTTCGGCGGGTTCGACGAAGAGGGCTGGATTCGCCTGCTCCACGCGAACGAACTTGACCGTCACGGCCTCAAAGCCCGCCTTGTGTAGAACATCAGCGTAGACACGCGCCTGCAGGGCGTGCTTCTCCTGCAGCTGTTCCGGCGTCTCGTCCGGCGTGCCGCCCGTCTTGTAGTCGATGACCAGCGCGCGTGACGAATCCGCCGGGTTCGTCGCCAAAGCGTCGATGGCGCCTTCGGCATATGAACCGTAGCGAGCGATGTCCTCGTCCTCGCAGCCCAGCGAAAAGAACGGCACCTCGGCGCGAACGCACGGCCACGCAAGCAGGTCGGCACGAACAGCCGACTTGAGCCAGCGGTCCAGGGCAACGTCGAAGCGTTCGCGCTGCTCCGGCGTCAGGCGCCACTGGCGCGCCAGCGCATCGGCACGCTCAGCGGGCAGCGCATCGGCACCCATCTCGATGAGCCACTGGCAGGCGGCATGGAACGCCGAGCCCAGCGCCATGGGGTTGCCGGCGGGCTCAACGGCGGCCACGTCTGCATCCGTCATCTCGGAACCATCCGACTCCGCATCATCGCCGGCCTCGTCCATGGGCACGTGCGCCTCGGCAGCACGGTCCTCGGACTCGGCATGCAGCGCCGCGGCAATTGACGAGTAGCTGTACGAATCGCGCACCGGATACGGGCAGATGCCCATGCGCACGCCCACCGCCTGGGGATACACGAGCTCAAACGCATCGGGCTCGGGGTCGGCAGGACCGGGAACGGCGGCGCGGGCATCTGCACCGGCACCCTCCGGCTCCGCATCGCCGCGGACAAGCCTGCCCTCGGCATCCAGCGAAGCGTTGGCCTCAAACGCCTGCTCGCCAAAGGTAAAGTTCGCGAGCGAAATGAGCTCGTAGTCGCCCGGCTGGGAGTTGTCGAACACCAGGCGGTCGGCATCGAGCTGTGGCATGTCCAGGCCGTTCGTCGGCAGAATACGACGCAGCACGTCATAGGTCAGATCGGTCTCGACGTCGAAGATCGGCGCCGTCACCTTGCCACGGCTCACGCCGGCATCCATCGCCAAGATCACCAGCTCGCGGGCACGCGTCATGGCAACATAGAGCAGGCGGGCCCGCTCCTCGAGCGAGAGCTGCAGGTCATCGTTGCGCAGGCGAGCAAATGCCTCGGCGGGAGAACCCGTCGCACAGACGTCCTCCATGAGCTCCGGCGGCAGCCACAGCGACGTGCCCTTGCCCTTAAACGCATGCTCAAACTGCTTTTTGACGTCGTCGCCCTTCACAAAGGTTCCGTCGGCGAGCTTAACGCCGTTGAAGCGTGCCGGCAGCGCCACGACCTGCGCTCCGCCCTCGACACGCCCCATCTGAGCCGCACCGGACGATTTGCGCACGCCAAAGCACTCGGCAACCGCCACGACCGGATACTCCAGGCCCTTGGATGCATGCACGGTCATGATGCGTACCGCGCCGTCGCCCTCCTCATTGAGCGCGCCCGGGGCCTCCTTGCCCGCCAGGAAGCGATCGAAGGCAAGCGCAATGGAGCGCGGCGAGTTGCCGAACTCGGCCTCAGCCTCAGCCACGGCATCGAGCGCCTTGAGCACGTTGGCGGCGATGGCCTTGCCCTCGGGACCACGCTGCGCCAGACGCACGAACCAGCCGGAGGCGTTGACCACGTCACGCGCGATGGCGGCGAACGAATCGCGACCCACACGACGAAGCGCATAGCGCAACACCTCGCGGGCGCGCGTCACGAGCGGCAGGCCCTGCAGGCCCGGCACATCGGAATCGCTCATGATGCCCGCATCGATGTTGCGGCGCGACGTCTCCCCCGTCTCGCTATCGAGCTTGGTCGCCAGCGCCAGGAACTCCTGGGCGCCCAGCGCAAACATCGGCGATGCCAGCAGCGGCATAAGGCCCTGCGCCGTATCAGCCGGGTTGGCGAGCGCGCAGACTAGAGCGCGCACCGTTTGCACCTCGGCAGCTTGGGCAAAGACCGAGCCGCCCGCGATGACGCAGTCGAGCCCCTGGTCACGGAAGGCCTGTGCGTAGACGTCGGCGTTGGTCATGCGGCCCAGCAGCAGCACCATGCCGCCCTGGGGCTGGCCGGCATCGGCAAGCGCGCGGAATCGCTCGGCGATCGCACGGGCCTTGGCCTGTGTGCGCTCCTGCGTACTGCCGCCGGCAACAAAGAGAGCCTGGCGACGCGAGGCGTCTGCCACCAGCGTGTCCTTGCGGCCGTCGCTCGCCTCAAGGTCCAAAAAGCCCTGCATCAGGCCGCCGTCGTCGCCATCAAAGACGCGGGCCACATAGCGCAGCACCTCGTCGTGGCTGCGGAAGTTGCGCACGAGTTTGACGAGCTCACCGGCGGGAACATCGGCAGCAGTGCCAGCGACGTCCGCTGCCTCGGCCGTCCCCGAGGCGCCCACCTTGCGCTCCTGGCGACGGAACACCTCGACATCGGCGCCACGGAAGCGATAGATGGACTGCTGCGCATCGCCCACGGTACACAACGCGCGCTCCCCCGCACCCGTCAGATAGCGAATCAAATCGACCTGCATCTGGTCGGTATCCTGGAACTCGTCGATCATGACCATCTTAAAGCGGCCCTCGTACGCAGCGCGAATGGCAGGGTAATCGCGCAGGGCCTCGTAGGCCATGCGCAGCAGGTCGTTGTTGTCGAGGGCAGACTGGGCAGCCTTCAGCACGCGATACTCGGCCTCCACGGAACGGGCCAGGCCCACCAGCGCATCGAGCGCGGGGCCACCGCAGGCGAGCACGATATTGATAAACGCATCGGCGGCCTCGGCCTTGAGCAGCTCCACCTGCTCCTTGGGGAACGCCTTGCTCGCGCGCGGCATGGTGCACGACATCATGAGTCGCGCCGCATCGGCCATGGTCTTGCCGCTGGCCTCGAATGCATCGATGGCATCGAGCGCCATCTGTGCCTTCTCGGTCGCGGCCTTGCTCGCACCCAGTGCTGCGCGATAGGCATCGGCAAGCGCCGAGGTGTCGGCCTGGCCGCGCGCCACGCTCACGTCGTCCATGCCGCCCGGCAGCTGGCTCGAGAGCTCCAGCAGCT
>UQTD01000032.1 GCA_900543845.1 uncultured Collinsella sp. | reverse complement strand
AGGCGCTGCCTTTCTTGATCCTCAGCAGCTCCGCGACCTCGTCGGCGTCCAGCATATGCGGCCTCGGCGTCTTCGCCACCTTCTCGTCCATGGCTCCTCCCATCATTAGCGTACGAATACGTACGGTTTACAGATTGAGAGTAAACGTACGAATCCGTACTGTCAATAGAATTGCGTACATTTGCGTACGCTGATAAGATGTGCGGGTAAGTAATTCCAGGAGGAGGGCGCATGTCCGTGGGCGAGAACATAAGGCGGTACCGCAAGTCGCGCGGCATGACGCAGGCGCAGCTGGCCGAGGCCGTCGGCCTGACCGAGGGGGCCGTGCGCCATTACGAGAGCGGCATCCGCGCCGTCAAGCCCGAGCTGCTCGAGTCCATCTCCGCGGCGCTCGGCGTTTCCGTCAACGCGCTCAAAGATTACGGCGTCGAGACCGCGGGCGACCTCATGTCGCTGCTCGTGCGGCTCGAGGACTCCTTCGGCATCGTTCCCGCAGCCGATGGCACGGGCCTCTCTCTGAACCCCAAGGCGCCGCATGCGCCCAAAGCGGCGATGGCGGTCGAGCTGTGGGCAGAGAAGCGCGCGCAGCTCGATAACGGCGAGATCGGCGCCGACGAATACGAGGACTGGAAAGCCTCGCTGTAGCGGCTCCCCGCATTTCGCAACCAGCGCAACCGAATCGGGACGCCAGGCTAGGCGGCGAGCGCCACTCGCGCCCGCGCATGCTGAGTTTTTACTCCCCATTGCATGCAAAGGCATTCTCGACGCGCCTGGGGAGTAAATGACGCGGTGGCTTACACGGCGGCACACGGCGGTACGCCGCGGCATTTCCCCTGATTACTCCCGTTTTCATTGAGGTGGCAAGATTCTTTACTCCCCATTAACCACCTGGGGAAACGCCGTACGGAGACCGCAAAAATGCCCATTGAGTTCGATTTGAGTTTCACGGGCCCCGAAACGGCCCCGTTTCGCCCTCGGGGACAAAAAGCGCGCGTCTACTCACTCGGGATGAATCCTTACTCCCGTTCCTCCGAATACCGCCCAGTGCTTTGCCATCTTGAAATGCGGGGAGTAAATAGCGAAATCGCAGGTGAAAGGGAGTAAAAAGGCAAAGAAAAAGCCTCCGTCCCAACGCGGGAACGGAGGCTTGATTATCGGATTTACTCACCATTGTCGCTGGTGGCTTTGCCGTGACTCTCGTACGAAACGAAACTCAGCGGCACAGTACGGCACTCAAAAGAGCAGGTCAAAGCCCTATCGGCTTACTCCCACTCGATCGTCGCGGGCGGCTTGGACGTGATGTCGTAGCACACGCGGTTGGCGCCGGGGACCTCGGCAACGATTCGGCCGGAGATGCGGGCCAGCACGTCGTAGGGCAGCTTGGCCCAGTCGGCGGTCATGGCATCGCTGGACTCGACGGCGCGCAGGATGATCGGGCGCTGGTAGGTGCGCTCGTCGCCCATAACGCCGACGGACTTAATGTCGGGCAGAACCGCAAAGTACTGCCAGCAGCTGTGCTCGGAGTTGCGCTCGCCGGTCTGCTCAAACAGGCGCTGGTTGTAGGCATCCAGCTCCTCACGCACGATAGCGTCGGCATTCTTGAGGATCTCGAGCTTCTCCTTGTCGACCGCACCGATGATGCGGATGGCCAGACCCGGGCCCGGGAAAGGCTGACGAAACACAATGTGACCCGGCAGGCCAAGCGCCAGACCAAGTGCGCGGACCTCGTCCTTAAAGAAGTGATCGAGCGGCTCAATGAGGTCGAAGTGCACGCCCTCGGGGAACGGGATCAAGTTGTGGTGGCTCTTGATGGTGGCCGTCTTGCCGCCCGTCTTGCGAGCGCCAGACTCGATGATGTCGGGGTAGATGGTGCCCTGAGCCAGGTACTTGACCGGCTTGCCATCGGTCTCGAGCTGCTGCGCCACGGCGAAGAACTCTTTCCAGAACTGGGTACCGATGATGCGGCGCTTCTCCTCGGGCTCGGTCACGCCGGCCAGAAGCTCGGCATAACGGTCCTCGGCGTGGACGTGAATAAAGTCGACGTCAAACTGCTTGGTGAAGACCTCCTCCACCTGCTCGGGCTCGCCCTTGCGAAGCAGACCGTGGTTGATGAACACGCAGGTCATCTGCTTGCCCACGGCGCGGGCGCCCAGCGCAGCCACGACGGAGGAGTCGACGCCGCCGGACAGGGCCAGAATCACGCGGTCGTTGCCGACCTTCTCGCGGAACTCGGCCGTCATGGTCTCGACCAGGTTGTCCATGCTCCAGTTGGGCTCCAGGCCGCAGATCTCAAACAGGAAGTTGCTCAGCAGCTGCTGACCATACTCGGAGTGCTTGACCTCGGGGTGGAACTGCGTGGTGAAGATCTTGCGCTCGGGGCACTCCATGGCAGCAACCGGGCACACGTCAGTGCTGGCGGTAACGGTAAAGCCCTCGGGCACCTCGGAAACGGCGTCGCGGTGGCTCATCCACACGGTCTGCTCCATGGGCGTGGAGTTAAAGAGCTTGGCGCCGGCCGTACGCGTAATGGTAGCGCGGCCGTACTCGCCCACCTCGGAGTGGCCGACCTTGCCGCCGAGCGTCACGGCCGTGATCTGATGGCCGTAGCAGAAGCCCAGGACGGGAAGGCCCAGGTCAAAGATGGCAGGATCGATAGACGGAGCGTCCTCGGCATACACGGAGGCCGGGCCGCCAGAAAGGATGAGCGCGGAGGCGTTCATATCGCGAATCTCGTCGGCCGAGATGTCGCAGGGGACAATCTCGGAATACACGTTGAGGTCGCGGACGCGACGGGCAATGAGCTGACCGTACTGCGCACCAAAGTCGAGTACGAGGACCTTTGCGGAAGCCTTTTGATCCATGGTTTCCCCCTCTTGTTGGCGGGGAGCCGGTGCCCACCCGCGTGAATGAACAAAAATAACTTTCATAGTGTACACGTTATATGGGATTTCTCGCCCCTCGCGGCCATCAGCGCACGGCAAACGCACGACCTGGCCCCTATTTGACGGCGATTGAAGTGTTACCAAACGTTACAGATGATGTAATACGTTTGAACATTGGACGCCCTGTGCCACAATACTGCCGAACGGCTCCGCCTCTGCGGCGGCAAATACGATAGGAATACCAGCATGAAGCGCATCCTTCTCATCGCCACGGGCGGCACCATCGCATCGACCGAGGACGGCAACGGCCTCTCCCCCGCCCTGACCGGTGAGGAGCTCGCCCAGAGCGTCCCCGAGATCTCGGGCCTCTGCGAGCTCGACGTCGTGCAGCCCATGAACATCGACAGCACCAATATGCGCCCAAGCGACTGGATGCGCATCCGCGATGTCATCGTCGAAGGCTATGCCGACCACGACGGCTTCGTGATTCTGCACGGCACCGACACCATGAGCTACACCGCAGCAGCGCTTTCTTACCTGATTCAGGACAGCCCCAAGCCTATCGTGCTCACCGGCTCGCAAAAGCCCATGGGCAATCCCTTTACCGACGCCAAGCTCAATCTGTACCAGAGCCTGCTCTATGCGCTCGACGAGCATTCGCACGATGTGTCGATCGTGTTTGGCGGCGTTGCCATTGCCGGCACGCGCGCCCGCAAACAGCGCACCATGAGCTTTAACGCGTTCATTAGCGTCAACTATCCGCCCATTGCCTACATCCGCAATGACCGCATCGTGCGCAATGGGCTTCACGGCACGCATCAGGGCGAAAACCCGGTGCGTTTCTACGACAGCATCGATCCGCGCGTATTTGTACTCAAGCTTACGCCCGGCGTAAACCCGGGCATCCTCGACGCCCTTGCCGATAGCTACGACGCCGTGATTCTGGAGACCTTTGGCATTGGCGGTATCCCCGAGTTTGGTGAGTCGGGCGAGTCGTTCCAGGAGGCGATTTTCCGCTGGGTTGATTCGGGTCGTACTGTCGTTATGACCACGCAGGTCCCCGAGGAGGGCCTTGACCTGGGTGTTTATGAGGTCGGCCGTGCCTACGCCGATCATCCGGGTATTTTGCGCGGCGACGACATGACAACCGAGACGCTCGTGGCCAAGACCATGTGGGCACTCGGCCAGTCACGCGATGCCGCCGAGATCCAGCGCCTGTTCTACAGCCAAGTCAACCACGACCGCATCCCGATGGTGTAATTCAGTTGTCGACGGGTATCCCCTATTCGATACCCTCGAGAAGCTCTGACACCGTCATGCCGAGTGCGGGCGCGATCTTAAATAGAACCTTGAGCGTGAAATTTGCCGTCCCATCTTCGATTCGGTCGAGGTAGGGTCGGCTGATTCCTGTCGCCACACAAAAATCAACCTTGGAGATACCAAGGTCCCTGCGTGTCTCTTCGACCCGCCTGCCAAGAATCTGTTTCGCACGTTCGTCCATGCAGCCGAGTTTGAAATGGAGCCGAACATAAACGTAAACTATAGTTTACGTTTTGCCGAATACACAGGAGTTTTCTATGTCGGGTTCTTCGGTCCGCATGTACCGAGCCACGCTTCGCACAAACAGCGCACCGCCCAAGCTCGTCGTCGTTGAAGCAGAATGCCTTTCGCCCGATGAGCGCACAGCATTTGCATTGCTATCAAGTCGCGTCGCCGCCGTTCTGGTCCCTTGCCCGGCGCAAGGTGAACTTGCCATCCAATGCCAAGCGCACAGCTGCTCGCTCAATCAGGCTGCCGTAATCGCAACCAGCCAACACGGTCTGCCCTTTCTCCTGGAAGCCGGTATCGCACTTGCCCTTCGCGGCGCCGGATACGAAAACGAGGCCGCCGCCGACATGGTCTTTAAACCACGATCGAGCGGCGGCCTCGCAGCAGCCATTGAATATGCGTGCAGGCTCGTTGCCTAAAAGGACAAGCTAGAAACCAAAGCCAAAGCCCGTTCCAGTAATCGCCGAATACATAAAGTAGACGTTGATTACGTTGAGGAACACGCCCGTGATGCAGCCGTTGCGCAGGTAGCGCTCGCACGTAAGACGTGCCATCACAGCGGAGTCCTCGTTGTTCTTTGCCTGGCGTCCCGCCGTAAAGTACGTCGCCACGCCGAGCAGCAGGTTGAGCACCGGCAGTGCCAGCAGCTCGTAGCTCTTACCCCAGCGCGTCACCTCGCCGGCTGCGTTAAACTTCGTTGCCACCTCGGGGCCAATGTTGGGGATAACACACGCTGCAACCACCAGCGGAATCACCGCAAGTACGAGCAGCGCAATACCCATGTAGCCAGCTTTTTTGCCATATTTAAACATGCGCGTCGTCCTTACACGTTAAAGCGGAAGTGCACGACGTCGCCGTCGGCCATGACATAGTCCTTGCCCTCAATACGCAGCTTGCCGGCGGCCTTGGCGCCCTGCTCGCCGCCGAGCTCGATGTAGTCGTCGTAGCCAATAACCTCGGCCTTAATAAAGCCGCGTTCAAAATCGGTGTGGATGACGCCGGCGGCCTGCGGGGCGGTCGCGCCCTGACGAACCGTCCAGGCCTTGACCTCCATCTCGCCGGCCGTAAAGAACGACTGCAGGCCGAGCAGCTTATAGGCCGCCTGCGCGAGCACGTCCAGACCGGGCTGCTCCAGGCCCAAGCTCTCCAGGTAGTCGGCGGCGTCCTCGGGATCGAGCTCGGAAAGCTCGGCCTCGATCTTGGCGCAGATGGGCAGCGGCTTGACACCATCGATGGGCGCCAGGTCCTCGTTGAGCATATCCTCGTCCACGTTGGCCACATACAGGATGGGCTTCATGGTGAGCAGGAACAGACCCTTGGCGGCAGCACGCTCCTCGTCGGTCATCTCCATGGATGCGGCGCGCTTGCCCTCGTTGAGCCAGGCAAGCAGGCGCTTGGCCACCTCGAACTTGGGCATGAGCTCCTTGTCGCGCTTGGCCTCCTTCTCGAGCTTGGGCAGCTGCTTCTCGAGCGTGCCCATGTCGGCCAGGATGAGCTCGGTCATGATGGTGTCGGCATCGCCGGCGGGATCGACGAACTCGCCCGTGCGGCCCACCTCACGCATGACGTTGGGGTCCTTAAAGTAGCGCACGACCTCGCAGATAGCGTCGGTCTCGCGGATGTTTGCCAAGAACTGGTTGCCCAGGCCCTCGCCCTCGTTAGCGCCCTTCACCAGACCTGCGATGTCGACAAACTCGACCGTAGCCGGCACAATGCGGCCGGGGTTAACGATGTCGGCGAGCTTTTGCAGGCGGCTATCGGGCACATCGACGATACCCACGTTAGGGTCGATCGTGGCAAACGGGTAGTTGGCGGCAAGGCCGGTCTTTTTGGTAAGCGCGGTGAACAGCGTCGACTTGCCCACGTTGGGCAGGCCCACGATACCGATGGAAAGGGACACGACAGCTCCTTTTGGTACAGGTACTTCAAACTTCATAAGTATAGCGCCGCCGCAGCATCCGGGCGAATCCGGACACCACGACGGCGCAAATGAAGCAGAGATGCGTGAGAGTTCGAGACAGCAGTCCTTACTTAAGCTCGGGCCAGAAATCCTTGTTGGCCTCGATGAGCTCGTCCAGGATCTGCTTGGCAACGCTTGCCGAAGGAATGGTCTTGGAGAGCGTGAGCGCCTGCCAGAGCTTCTGATAGCTGCCCTCGACCCAAGCCTGGACAACGAGCTTCTCGACGGAAACCTGCTGCTCCATCAGGCCCTTCTGGAACTGCGGAATCGGGCCCTGGCAGATCTTCTCAAAGCCGTTGGAACCGACGATGCAAGGCACCTCGACCATGGCCGTCGGGTCGAAGTTGGGCACAGCACCATCGTTGGGGACGATCAGCAGGAAGCGCTCGAGCGTGTTCTCGGCCAGCGCGCAGGCAAGGTCGACGATGTAGTTGGCGTGTACGTCGGGCTCAAAGCCGCCGTCCTTGGCAGTACCCTTGGCGATGATGTCGCGGCAAGCGCCAAAGACCTTCTTCTCGCGGCCGTCCATAACCTCATTGGCGCGAGTGTAGTTGGGGTCAGACGTCTCGACAACATAGTCCGGGTACAGGTAGTACTTGAGGTAGGTGTTGGGAATCGTCTCGGGATCGACAGCATAGACATCCTTGGCCTTGCCGAAGGTGTGAATCCAGCTCTCCTCGACGTGCTGCTCCTTACCGGCCTCGTGCTCAATGCCGTCCAAGTAGCCGTTCTTTGCCATGTGCTCCTTAATCTGCGGCATGAGGTCGTTGCCGTCCTTGTCGTAAATCTTGCTCCACCAACCAAAGTGGTTGAGGCCGTAGTAGCTATACTGCAGCTCGCGACGATCCTTGATGCCGCACATACGGCTCATCTTATCCATGAGGTCGATCGGCATGTCGCAGATGTTGATGATGCGGCTGTTGGGGCGCAGCACGCGGCAGGCCTCGGCGACGATGGCCGCGGGGTTGGAGTAGTTGAGCATCCAGGCGTTGGGGCTGTACTTCTCCATGTAGTCGAGGATCTCGATGACACCACCGATGGAGCGCATGCCGTAGGCGATACCGCCGGCACCGCAGGTCTCTTGGCCAACGCAGCCGTGCTTGAGAGGAATCTTCTCGTCGAGCTCACGCATGGCGTACAGGCCGACGCGGATGTGGGCAAGCACGAAGTCGGTCCCGGTGAATGCGGTCTCGGGGTCAGTGGTGTAGCTAAACTCAACCTCGGGAGCGTTCTCGTGGAAGTAGATCTCGCAGGCCTTTGCCACGATCTCCTGGCGCTCGGCGTTGTTGTCGTAGAAGGTCACCTTGTTGACCGGGAAGCGGTCGCGCTCCTCGAGCAGCATCAGGGCAATGCCCGGGGTAAAGGTGGAGCCACCGCCGGCAATGGTCACGGCATAGTTCTTCTTGGACATGATGTCCTCCTCATTCTGGCCGCTTGCTCAATCCGTCCCCGCACGCGGCCTTGCGCGGTTTGGAATTGTTACCTAGAAGTGGAGTTTTTTATCTCTAGAATCGGCCTTGCGGTGCATACCGGCTCTGCAAGGCCGATTGTTTCGATGGACGATGGTTTACAGAAGACTCTCGAACTTCAGAAGACTCTCGAACTTCTCGCGAACCTGCGGGACGGTAAGGCCGATGATGACCTGGATTGACTGACCTTGGACCACCAAGCCATGCGTACCGATCGCCTTGAAGGAAGCCTCGGGTGCAACGACGCCCTTGTCCTTGACGTTAACGCGCAGGCGGGTAGCGCAGTTAGTTACATCGATGATGTTATCCGCGCCACCGAGCAGATCGAGGATGTTCTCGGCAAGCACCAAGCGCTCATCATCTTTACTCTGGGCGACCGATTTGCCAGCACCGCCCTGCTTTTGCTTGTAGTCGGCCTTGGACTTGAGCTCGACCTCAACATCGTCATCCTCGCGACCGGGGGTCTTAAAGTCGAACTTGACGATCAGGAAACGGAAGACCACGACCCAAAGAGCGGTAAAGCACAGACCGACAAGGATGGAGATGGCGTACTGCAGACCGTGTGCGGCCCAAAGGGGCAGCCAGTCCCACGAGAGCATCGAGATGATGCCGCCGTCGAAGATGCCCACGACGCCAAGGAGGTTTTGAGCCATGCAGCCGAGCGCTCCGAGCACGCAGTGGACGACGAACAGGCCGGGCGCAATGAACAGGAAGGTAAAGTCAAGCGGCTCGGTGATACCGCAAAGCATAGCGGTAAGGGTGACCGGGATCAGCAGAGCCTTGACACGCTGCTTGCGCTCGGGTTTGGCGGTCATATAAAACGCAATGGCGACGCCAAGCGAGCCGAAGACCTTAGTCCAACCAGGGCAGGTATAGGCAGCCCAGGGTGCGGCATCCTTAAGAGCAATGCTCGGATCGGCAGCCAGTTGGGGCAGGATATTGGCCCAAGCAGCAAAGATGCCGCCGTTGACCGCCGCGTTGTCGTAATAGAACGGCGTATAGATAAAGTGGTGCAGGCCTGTAGGAATCAGCACGCGCTCGAAGAAAGCAAAGACACCCACGCCAAACGTACCGGCGGAAAGGATGAATCCCTGGAAGGCGGAGATAGCAGCCTGAACATGCGGCCACACCAGGCAGGCGATAAGAGCGACCGGAACCATAACGAAGAAACCGATCATATAGATGAACACGGAGCCCGAGAACACGCCCAACCACTCGGGGAGCTCGGTATCGAAGAACTTGTTATGCAGCATCGTGGCGATACCAGAGATAATGAGCGCGCCCATGATGCCCATATCAAGCGTTTTGATGCTTGCGATAGTGGCAAGACCAGTACCACTGCCTGCCTCGACAGAGTAGTCGACGCCAAAGACAGGGCCCCACTGCCCCAAGATTGTGCTTACAAAGTAGTTGAAGGTAAGATAGATGGCCAAAGCCTCCATGCAGCAGCGAGCGTTCTGCTTGTTCGCGAGCGAGATTGGCAACGCTACGCAAAACAGCAACGGCATCTGGTTAAAGAGCGTCCAACCACCCTGGAGCAGCACATTCCAGCAATCAAACCAAAGATGGCCCGCAGTGGCCATCTCGCCAAAGATCGCCTCGGTGGTAAACAACGTACCCAGGCCGACGACAATTCCGGAAAATGCGAAAAGAATTGCAGGCGTGTACATTGCACCGCCGAAACGTTGTATCTTTTGCATCATGACGGGGAATCCCCCTCTCTTCATTCGGAGCGACTGCGGTTTTGGCTTCACTCGAGACCGCAGACGCGCCGTTTGCGTGTACCTCGTGCAATTGGACGGGTGGGCCCGTGTCCCCGGCTTCTTGCGCTTCTATTTTTATCATATCACTTATCTAGACAAGTTGATACGGTTTCTATGTTCGGTCAGCGGTCGATTATTGGCCGTAAACGGTATAAGTCCAGTATTTTGCCTGCTAAATCTAACATAGCTTATGGCCGCAAATTATATTTCTTTTCAACTTGTCTAGATGTGCTTGTCTATACCTGTAGACATGCCTATACTTCATTACAATATTCACCGCCACGTTAAGGAGTCACCATGAAAAGCGCGGTCTTCTATGGAAAGCACGACCTCAGAGTCGAGGAATCGGCAAAGCCGGCCGTGGGCAAGCGCGACGTTCTGATCAACGTCAAAGCTTGCGGCGTCTGCGGCACCGACGTTCATATCTATGAAGGCGACAAGGGTGCAGCCGACGTTACCCCGCCCACGATCCTTGGTCATGAGTTTGCGGGCGTTGTCGAGGCCGTGGGCAGCGACGTCGCTGGCTTTAAACCGGGCGATCGCGTGTGCATCGACCCAAACCATCCCTGCGGCTGCTGCGAACCCTGCCGCGACGGAATCAACCACTACTGCGAGCATATGACCGGTTACGGCACCACCGTTAACGGCGGCTTTGCCGAGTACTGCTCCGTCGATATGCAGCAAGTCTACAAGTTGGGCGATCACACCAGCTTTGAGCAGGGTGCTATGACCGAGCCCGTCGCCTGCTGCCTGCACGGCATCGATATGTGCAACATCAAGCCCGGCAGCACAGTTGTTGTTATCGGCGGTGGCATGATCGGTCTGCTCATGATGCAGCTTGCTAAAAACGCCGGCGCCACCAAGGTTGTCTTGCTCGAGCCTGTCGAAGGCAAGCGCGAGGTTGCGCTCAAACTCGGCGCCGACCTGGCAATTGATTCCATCCACGAGGACGTCCCGGCCCGCCTGAAGCAGGAGGGCGTCGGCAACGTCGATGTCGTTATCGAGTGTGTTGGCAAACCCGTCACCATCGAGCAGGCCATCCAGATCGCCGGCCACAAGGCTACGGTCATGATGTTCGGCCTCACCAAGCCCGATGAGACAATCACCGTCAAGCCCTTCGAGGTCTTCCAGAAGGAGCTCGTGCTTACCTCGTCCTACATCAACCCTTATACGCAGCGTCGCGCGCTCGAGCTCATCGACTCTGGCAGGCTCGACGTATCCTCGATGGTCGCCAAGGTGGCTTCCCTCGACGAACTCGGCGCCATCCTGTCAGACCCAGCTCTGCGTGCCATGGGTAAATATATAATCGACCCCAGCAAGTAAATCGATCGACACCTGCGCGAGCAGTCCTCATCCACCGCTCGCGCACTCAGCTCTAGGAGACCGTCATGGCGCGAGCCATCTTCCAAACCATTTATGACAACGTGAAGCAGTCGATTGACGACGGCACATACGCCTATCTAAGCTATCTGCCTTCGGAGACTGAACTCACGCAACTGTTTGGCTGTTCGCGCATGACGGTCCGTCGCGCCATCTCGATGCTTGCGGCAGATGGATACGTGCTCCCCCAGCAAGGCAAAGGCATGCGCGTCATTCGCAACATCAGTGACGAGACGAATCGTGGTGGCGGCGGACTCGAGACCTTTAAGGAAATCGCAGCTAGCCGAGGCTTTGAGCTCAAAACGGTCACCACTGTCTTTGAGCTCCTCGTCTGTAACAAGGCGCTCTCCAAGATTACCGGGTTTCCCGAAGGCTGTGAACTCACACGTGCTAAACGCATCCGTTATGCAGACGGACGAGCCGTGTGCTCCGACGACTCCTATTACCTAAGCTCACAGGTACCGGGGCTGACACCCGAGATTGTCAACGACTCGATCTATCGTTACCTCGAAGAAGGCCTTGGAATTAAGATTGCCACGGGCAAACGCGATGTAACGATTGAGCATCCCACGCCCGAGGATACACGCGTACTCGATCTCGACGACTTTAACGCACTCGCCGTTGTACGCGGGCAGACCTACAACGCCGACGGCATCCTTATGGAATACACCGAGACAAAGCAGGTTCCCAGCTTCTTTTTACTCCACGAAACGGTCACCCGCCGCAATAACGGCAGCGAGACCCATCAGAGCAGTATGAGCTAACCATCTATTAGTTGCGGTGGAATAGTTCCTAGAATGGCCAGCTTAAGGGCAAGACGGGAACTATTCCACCGCAACTTTTTTGGCCGGCGGGGCAGTACCTGTCCCACCGGCCATCATGTACGCTCTTTTAGCTAGTCCGCGAGCTTTTCCACCTGGTCGAGCATCTTGTCAAGCTTGGCCTTTGCCTCGGCCTTGACCTTCTCAGCTTCTTCGTGAGCCTTCGCCTTCTGGGCGGCCTTTTCCTCGGCCTCGGGATCGACGACGACCAGGTTGGATGCATCATGCTCAACCAACTTAAGCGCATGCTCGGGGCACACCTTGACGCAGGCTCCGCAACCTAGGCAATACGTGGACTCCAGTGCAAAGCGACCGCTTCCCACCAAATCGCAGGCAAACGTGGGGCACACGTTGACGCACTCGCCGCACGACGTGCACTTGTCAAAATCGCACTCCGGCGTGCTCACCTGCATGTTCTGGGCAAGCTCGGGGTGGTTCTGCAGCGTCGAGAGCACCAGCTGCCGCCCGTGCGTGAGCGAACGGCGACGCTTAGTCGTCGTGGTGCCGCACATGGTGTTGAGCGTACGCTCGAGCTGCGTGATCTGGTGACGGTGGGCCTTCAACTTCTGCGTCACCGAGGCCAGTGCCGCCGTCGCCGGGTTGAGCTTAGTCACGGTTAGACCCGTGGTGCGGGCAATCTTTTCCATGTACTCCTTACGCTCGTACTCGCGGCGCTTATGGCATTTGAGGCTCTTGGGGTCGACCTCCAGGCCCATGCCCGTACCAGCCCACTCCTCGGCAGTGGCAATGGCCTCGCCCAGAATATCCTCGCCACCGGTGTTGCGGCACTTATCGCACACGCCCAACGGCAGGTAGACGCTCACGTTGGGATAATCGGCCAGTACCGAGAACCAGGTCTCGGCCGTAATATCGCCCACGCAGGCAACGACGACCTCGTTTTCGCGCGGCATGCGCTTGAGGGCGCGCGTGCAGGTGACGTAAGCGGTCTCATGGCTCGTAGCAGCAGAGACAATGTCGTCATACAGGTTTTTGGGCGCCAGGCGCGGCGAGATGATCGCCTCGGTCGGACAGGCAGCGGCGCACAGGCCGCACTTGCGACAGGAGTCGAGGATCTCGATGGAGTCTTCCTCGACCTCGATAGCGTTGACCGGGCACACGTCCATGCACGCGGTGCAACCGCTCTTTTCGTTTTTGCAGGTCAGGCACGGAATGGTGTTGCCGCGCGGACGCTCCTTGTAGTCGGCAGGCTTCCACTGCGGTGCCGACGGATCGAGCGCATCGGTCACGCCGCCAAGCGGGTTTTTAAGAAAGTCGAAACCCTTGCTGATCTCGATAATGTCATCAAACAGATCGTGTTCCTGCGCCATGCGCGGCCCCTCCCTGAGCAGTGCAAACAAGCAAGAGATAATGATACGCTATCGGCCCACGCCTCGGGCAAATTACACGCGGCTCATCTTTGCGGCAAATAGTCCATGGCCTATCTCCGCCTCGATCGCACAAGGCCGATCAAGAGCCAAACTATGCCTCGCACATGAGCTGCACGAGCTTTTGTTTGGTCACCTTGGCTTGCTCGTTGGCCATATTGCGTTCGTTTCTAAAGGCCGCATCTGCAACGCTCATCAGATCGGCATCGGAAATCTCGCCAAGACCCAGCTCCTCGAGCGTCGTCGGCAGACCGACGCGCTGGCAAAACTCGAGCACTTGATCAAGCTCGGGCGCACGCTCTAGGCGCAGCTGGACCACCAGGCCAAATGCCACGGCCTCACCGTGCATGGCCTTGCACTCGGGCAGAATTGTCAGGCCGTTGGCGATGGCATGGGCAAGCGCTAGGCCACCGCTCTCAAAGCCAACACCCGAGAGCAGAATATTGCACTCGATCAGGCGCTCAACCGCCGGCGATATACGGCCCTTTTTGAGATCGCGCTTGGCAGCGACGCCGCACTCCATGAGTGTTTCATAGCAGGCACGAGCCGCAACCAAGGCCAAGTGTCCCGGCGCGCCACCGTGCTCGTTGGCGCCGTGCGCCGCGGTGCACGAACGCGCCTCGAAGTACGTTGCCAGTGCATCGCCCATGCCAGCGACCGTCATACGCAGCGGAGCCGCCGCAACCACGTTGGTGTCGACCACGACCAGGTCTGGATTCTTCTCGAGCATCAGGTAGCGGTCGAACGACCCATCCTCGTGATACAGCACCGAAATCGCGCTGCACGGACCGTCCATCGAAGCCGCCGTGGGGCATACGCACAACGGCAACTCGGCATAAAACGCAACGGCCTTGGCGATATCGAGCATCTTGCCGCCGCCAATACCCACCACCATGTCGCAATACTCAGCCCGGGCTTCCTTAGCCATTTTTACAACGGCCTCTTCCGTACACGGACCGTTATAGATCTTAAAGAACGGCTCGCTTAGATCTTCGTCCAGAAATCCATCGACGATCTGCCTGCACAGCCGATCCTCGGTGCCCTGGTCAAACAGGACATAGGCAGCGCAGCCCAACCATGACAAATACCTGCCCTGACGCGAGAGCTCACCCGGCCCCTGAACATACCGACCGGGACCGCCATAAACCATGGGAAGCGCCATACGAGAATCCGCCCTTTCATCAACAACAATTGGTGCAAAGCAACCTGACCCCTTTGCACCATAGCAAAAAGGGACAAAGCCATCTGCTGGCTTTGCCCCTTCCTTAGCTTGATTTACTCATCCATGAGATAGTAGTGGCCCAGCGCGTCGGCACCCAGGATGGCGTTTGCGACCATTTCGGGCGTCACCTCAAACGGCATGTTGCACATGGTGTCCTCGGGCGCGCACGCGGCCTCGGCAACAATCATGGCCTTCTCGCGCGTAACCTCGGCAACGCCCAGCTCCTTCATCGTGACCGGCAGGCCCAGCTCAATGCAGAAGCCCAAGACTTCCTCGAGCTTTTCGGTCGGGGCATCCTCGAGTACCAGCTGGACGATAGTGCCAAAGGCGACCTTCTCGCCGTGATACATGCTGTGGCACTCGGGCAGCATCGTCAGGCCATTGTGGATGGCATGAGCAGCAGCAAGGCCCGAGCTCTCAAAGCCAATGCCCGAAAGCAGCGTGTTGGCCTCAATGATGTGCTCGACGGCAGGCGTGAGCGCACCCTTCTCCAGCGCAACCTTGGCCTTGACGCCATCGGCCATAAGCGTCTCGTAGCAGAGCTTGGCGAGCGCCAGGCCGGCCATTCCGCCTTTGCCGCCGGCACAAGTACCACCGTCGGCATCATGCGTCGCCTGGGCCTCAAAGTAGGTTGCGAGCGCATCGCCCATACCGGAAACCGTCAGGCGCACCGGGCTCGCCGCGATAACCGTCGTATCCATCAGGACAATGTTGGGGTTTGCCTTAAGGAAGAGGTACTTGTCGAACTGGCCGTCATCGGTATAAAGCACCGAAAGCGCCGAGCACGGGGCGTCGGTCGAAGCAATGGTGGGGCAAATGATAACCGGGGATTCCAGGTAATAGGCAACGGCCTTCGCGGTGTCGAGGATCTTGCCGCCACCGACGCCGACGATGATGTCGCAACCGTTGTCGCGCGCGAGCGCCACCAAACGGTCGACCTCGCCCTTGGAGCACTCGCCATTAAAGTCCTCAAACAGCAGCTCGGCCTTAGCCTCGGCAAAGCCGCCCTCGATCTTGGCACCGACGCGCTTCTTGCCCGAAGGCGTCACAATAACGAGGGCCTTAGCGCCGAGCGGCTCGACATAGGAGCCAAGCTTGGCGAGCTCGTCCGGACCCTGGATGTACTTGCTGGGGCTATTGAAAATTGCAGCCATAACTATCCCATTCTCTAAAAGAAAAAAGAAAGGGGCTCCGTACGGATACGTGCGGAGCCCCTCGTTACGATAACAAGAGTCGATTAGAAATCGATGTCGGTGTCGTAGTAGCAGGCCTTGAGAATCTTCTCGAAGTCGGCAGCCTTGGTCTCACGCGGGTTCTCGGGCGTGCAGGCGTCCTGCTCAGCGTTCGCGGCGATCTCGGGCAGCTTGGCGAGGAACTCCTCCTCGGAAACCATCTGCGGGTTCTCGGCGTCGACCTTCACGCCACCATTCGCGTAATCCTTGATGGACTGCGGAATGTTGAGCTGGTCGTTGAGGTCGCGAATCTTCTGGACGAGCGCGGCGATGAGCTCCTCGTTGGTCTCGCCGGGAAGGTGCAGGATCTCCTTGGCCACGTAAGCGTAACGCTCGGCAGCACGCGGGTCCTTGGAGTTCCACTGGATGACCTTGCCCAGGTACATGGCATTAGCAGCACCGTGGATGATGTGACCGTTCTCGAAGGCAGCACCGGTCTTGTGAGCCATGGAGTGAACGATGCCCAGCAGGCCCGAGGAGAAGGCGATACCGGCGATGCACTGAGCCTCGTGCATGTGCTGACGGGCCTCATGGTCGCCAGCATAGGACTTGGGCAGCCACTCGACGATCTCGCGGATGCCGTGCAGGGCGTTGGCATCGGTGAACATAGAGGCGCAGGTGGAAACGTAGGCCTCCATGCAGTGGGTCAGAGCGTCCATGCCGGTATGAGCGCACAGCTTGGCGGGCATGGTGTAGGTGAGCTCGGGGTCGACGATGGCGACATCAGGGGTGATGTTGAAGTCGGCCAGCGGGTACTTGATGCCCTTGGCGTAGTCGGTGATGACGGAGAAGGCAGTGACCTCGGTAGCGGTGCCGGAGGTAGAGGAGATGGCGCAGAAGTGAGCCTTCTGACGCAGCTCGGGGAAGCTGAACGGCTGGATGATGTTATCGAAGGACTCCTCGGGATACTCGTAGAAGACCCACATGGCCTTAGCGGCATCGATGGGCGAGCCGCCGCCGATGGCGATAATCCAGTCGGGCTCGAACTCGCGCATGGCCTCGGCGCCCTTCATGACCGTCTCGATGGACGGGTCGGACTCGACGCCCTCGAACAGCTTGACCTCGAAACCGCCTTCCTTAAGGTCGGCCTCAACGTCCTGCAGGAACCCGCCGCGGCGCATAGAGCTGCCGCCAGAAACGATGATGGCCTTCTTGCCCTTGAGGTTCTTCACCTCGTGGCGAGCGCCCTCACCAAAGTACAGATCGCGAGGATTGGTAAAACGTCCCATACTGTGCCTCCTAAACAAGCCCCTCTTAGACTTGCGTATATAACGGAGCACCCAATTGGCTCCGTTAGGACCGGTTTGCGCGTTGCCGGCGACGACAATGCGCGATGTCCAAACGTCTCAACGCTCAGACAAACATTATCTTACCGTTCTGGTTGGTCAGTTATTCACCTAAAGCCGATAATGGTGAAACGTTTTTTCTATCCCTAAAGACCCTTGTGGGGCATTCATACTCCCAAGCTGGGCAAACGTTTTATCAGGGTTGACCACATATCCCGGGCAGGACTGTGCCCCTCCAAAATGTGCCCCGTTCGCCGCCAAAAATCGACCGTTTACGGCACTGTGATACCACTCGGTCGTCCAAGGTGCCGACATTTGTGCGACATCCGTCTTCGTGGTGCAAAGGTGCAAGTCCAAGTGCGACACCCCCGGTGTGCCACATGCGGGTAAACTAGAACCTTATATAGAGATGATTTGAACCCTAACCGCAGCAAAGGAGGCCCCATGGCATTCGACCCCATTCAAGAGGATTGCCATCGCCTCGTTCTTGAGGCCTTGCGCCGCGACAATATTCCACTCACCGACGGCCCCGCCGTCGAGCGTCTGATGGAACAATTCACCCGCAACCCCGCGCCGCTCATCGTGCACGACCGCGACCGCGCCGGGCACCTCATTGCCAAGGTGGTCGAGGCTGTCGACTACCGCATTCCCTTTATCCCTGACGACGCCCAGGCAGAGCAAGAAGAAGCCGCAGCCGAGAACATGCTCCGCGAGGCAGCCGCGCTCGATCCGGCCAACTGGGATGCCCAGCGCATGCTGACGGCGCTCACCGCCGAATCCAACGAGGAATACGTACAGTATCTGGTGTCCAAGTGCGACGAGGTGGAGCACGACCTGGCGCTCAAGATTGCCTCGGCACAGGACCTCTACGAGCGTGAGGCCGCAGGCGACCTGACCCGCCGTCCCTACCTGCGCTGGCTTGCCGCCTTGGCATCGCGCGCGCTCATTAGCGGCCGCTACCGCATGTCGCTGGATGCCGCGAATCGCAGCCTGGACTTTGCGCCCAACGACCCCGCTGGCGTCCGCCATACCGCGATGCTTGCCATGGCAAAGCTCGAATACCCTGCCGAGGAGCTTAAGCGTTTTCGCTCCGCCCACTCCGTGCCCTATCTTGCCAACACGCCGCTGCGCCGCCGTCCCAAGGATGCAGAGCGCGACTTGGACCCGTGGACGCTCATCGCACTGATGAGCGCAGCCTGGCGCGAGCTGGACTACGAAGGCGCCGAGCACTACTTGCGCATCCTCGCACGCTCGTGCCCGCACGCAGCCGAGGCGCTCTACTTCCAAACCGAGTTTCCCGATGGCGTCTATGCTCGCGTCAACGTAGGTCCGGGCTCCACCGATGAGCTCGTCCTTGCCCTGTCCGAGGCGACGCCGGTGCTGCAGGAGGGCCTAGGCGCGCCCGACAACGCCAGCTTTGCCGCCTGGGTCGCCACCAACGACATCGTGCGCTCCCAAATCGACGAGCGCATCCTACGCGCAGCCGAGCAGGGATTGCCGTTTAAGGGAGGAGACCTCTAATGGATCCGAGCGTCTACATCCCCGCCTATCTGGAGCGCACCTATCTGGCATCACACCCCGAACTCACCGATGCAGCACGCGAGCTTGTCCATAACGACATCAGCGCAAACCCTCAAAAGTATGCGCAGACCGAGCATGCCCAGGCGCTGCTGTCCTATGCCGGCGTTCATCATCACCTGCTCGACGAGCTTCGCCGCATCGAGGACATGGGCAGCGACGAGGAGTTTGAGCAGACGCGCAACCGCTTGTTCGACGACATGCGCGATGAGCTGCTCAAGATTGTTCGCGTCGATGCGCATGTCCTCGATGCTCAGTTGCTCGCCATCATCCTGGCGGACACGCCCGTCGACGCCTGCCTGGGCGACTTGATGAAGCTCGAGACGAGTACGGCCGACTACCTGCAACAGAGCGTGCCCGGGTTTGATATGGAGGCCCCGCACTACTGGGCCAATAATGTTTTGGCCGACGGTGTCACCGCAGCAGACCTTACCTTGAGCGAGCCGGCCCTTATTGGCTGGCTTCACACGCTCGAGGCCATCTCGCAGCTGTGCATGGCAAGTGCTCGTTACCGCGCCGCCGCCAACTACTCTCGCCGTGTTCTTAAGGCGGAGGGCTATCCCACCCGGGCCGCCGGCACCGTGTTGCTTGCCCTCGCCCGCTTGGAAGACCAGGACGGTTTTTTTGCCCTGGCACATCAGCTCGAGGAACAGATGGGGGCAGACGCACTCGAGAACTCCCCCTGGTACCTGCTCGCCCGCACGATTCTGCTGTTCAAAACAAACAAGATGCGCCCGGCGACGCGCGCGCTGCGCGAGTTCGCTAACCGTTGCGAGGGCGGCGCGTTCTTCTTGCTGAACCCCATGTACCAGACGCCGTATCTTCCCTGCCGACCCGAGCCGCGCGACCCCTGGGACCTCTCGCACCAGGCGGTTTGGGAAGCCGACGGCATTATCTCGGACACCCCCGACTTTGCCCCCTGGGCCAACGCCTGCGAAGATGTATCGCAGCTCGCCCAGGAATTTGCGCGCCGCTACGGCTTTTAGCGACGCGATCGCCCCGACCATGTCATCTATGTTAGGAACGGCTTCATGAACCTCCGCTCATCTCTCGCCTGCACCTCGAGCGATATCGCCCGCTGGGGACTGCGCTCTGTCCTCAAACGCCAGGGTGGCGTGCTTCCTGGCCGTATCGCCATGAAGATCGACCCCGAGCTGCTAAGCGACCTCGCAAGCCTAGTCGACCGCAGCGTGGTGATCACCGGCACCAACGGCAAGACCACAACCTCCAACCTCATCGCCGACGCAGTTGCTGCCAGCGGCGCCACCGTGGTATGCAACCGCGCCGGCAACAATATGGAGCCTGGCGTGGTGGGTGCTCTGCTCGAGGCCCGCGGCGGCCTTAAGCACACCAGCAGCGGCAAGCGCGTGGGCGTTTTTGAGTGCGACGAGCTCTACACCGTACGCGTTCTGCCCAAGCTCAAGCCGACGTACTTTGTGCTGCTCAACCTGTTCCGCGACCAGCTGGACCGTTACGGCGAGATCGACCATACCCAAGACGTCATCGCCCACGCGCTGGAGCTTTCACCGGCAACGACGCTCATCTACAACGCAGACGACCCGCTGTGTGCCGCGATCGCCGCGCGCGTTCCCAATGCAAGCATCGCCTTTGGCATCGACGGCGCCACCGACACCGAATCCGACCGCATTAGCGACTCGCGTTTTTGCTCACAGTGCAACGCGCCGTTGGAGTACGACTATGTGCAGTACGGACAGCTTGGCGCATACCATTGTCCCTCGTGCGGCTGGGCCCGCCCCGGGCTTGTCCGTCGCGTGACGGGCGTGGAGCTCAGCTGCGACGGCTACGGCTTTGACTTGAACTTTGGACCCGATGCCGACGCACCTGCCACGCGCATCGCCACGCGCTATAACGGCCTGTACATGGTCTACAACGTTGCCGCGGCCTTCTTTGCGGCGCGCGAGCTGGGCGTGGACGCAGCTCACCTGCAGCCCACGCTCGATGCCTACGTGCCAGCAGGCGGACGCATGGGCCGTTGGAATATCGCCGGCCGAACCGTCGAGGCCAATCTGGCCAAAAATCCCGTGGGCTTCGATCGGCAAATCCAGTCCATCAAGACGGCAGGCGGCAGGCTCTGCGCCTTTTTCCTGAACGACAACGATGCCGACGGCCACGATGTATCGTGGATCTACGACGTCGACTTTGAGCGCATCGCCGACACAACGGGACTTGTCGCCTTTGCCGGCGGCACGCGCGCGCACGACATGCAGGTGCGCCTCAAGTACGCCGGCATCGATGCCACGATTATCTCGAATATCGAGCAGGCGATCGGCGCCGTGGCAGACGAGGAGGCTGGCGACACTTTCTATGCCGTCGCCAACTACACGGCCTTTCCGCCGCTGGTCAAGGAGCTCGACGAACTTAAGGGCACCGATGCGGCTACGGTTGCCGCCCACGCTGCAACGTGCGCCGATGGCAGTGCCGTCCCCGTCGGTGTCGCGCCGACCGAGCTCTCGCGCCCGCTGCGCATCGTCTATCTGTACCCCGATGCCCTCAACCTCTACGGCGACGGTGGCAACGTCATCGCCCTCGAGCGCCGCTGCGCCTGGCGCGGCATTCCCGTGCGCGTGAACGAGGTCCGCATGGGCGAGTCGCTCGATCTCGCCGACGCCGACATCGTCATGATGGGCGGCGGCTCCGATCGCGACCAGCTGGCCGTGGCGCATGAGCTGCTCGCTCAAAAAGACAAGGTTGCGGCTTATGTTGAGGACGGCGGCTCGCTGCTTGCTATCTGCGGCAGTTATCAGCTGCTCGGCCGTTCGTACTATATGGGCGAGAATCGCATCGAAGGTCTGGGTGTCATTTCCGCCGAAACCGTGCGCGGTTCTGACCGCCTGATCGGCAACGTCGCCGTCAAGACCGACCTGGCACCCGAGCCCTTTGTGGGATTCGAGAACCACGGCGGCCGTACTCTGCTCGACGCAGATGCCACGCCGCTTGGAACGTCCGTCGTCACGGGCACCGGCAACAACGGAGACGACGGCTTCGAGGGCCTGATCTACAAGGGCGTCATCGGCACGTACCTGCATGGCCCGGCGCTGCCCAAGAACCCCGAGCTCGCCGACTGGCTCATCGCGCACGCCCTCGAGCGCCGCGGCGATGCACAGGCCACAGCCCTGCTGCCGCTCAAGTCCCTCGACGACACCTACGAGCACGCCGCCCACGACGCCGCCATGAAGCTTCTCCCCTAGCACCCCACCACCACAAAGGGGACAGGCACCTTTGTGGTGGTTTTCCAGTTTGCCAACGATATACGCGCCGGCAAAAAAGTCTGCTATACTCTTTCCCGCTGTCCCCATCGTCTAGCGGCCAAGGACGCCACCCTTTCAAGGTGGATATCGCGGGTTCGAATCCCGCTGGGGGCACCATTTGAAACGAGAAGCCCGTTACCCCCGCGGTGACGGGCTTTTTTCTACCCCAACGCCGGGATTCGAACCCGACAGGGTGCGGAGCTGAGGAAACGCGAAGCGTTTTCCAGCGCAGCACGCAAGGAGCGGAGCGACGCAGCGAAGGCGGGCGGCGCCAGCCGCACGCGACATCCCGCTGGGGGCACCACAGAATCTAAGAAGCCCGTTACCAATTGAACTGCCTCCCATTTCTTGGACATGAGAAATGGGAGGCTTTCTTTATGCGCGT
>UQTD01000031.1 GCA_900543845.1 uncultured Collinsella sp. | reverse complement strand
CCGTCGCACAAAACGCGATCTTTGGCGGCGCAGCGGCAGGCCCTTCTGCATCCGCTGGCTCCGCTGGTGTCGGCGCCCCTGCCGGCCTTTCCTCGACAGCGTCCGCAGCTACCACGACGGCCGCGGCGGCAACGTCCGTCTCGCGCCGCGCTTTTCTCGCAGCGGGGGGTCTCGCCTTTACGGCACTTGTCGGTGGCGGCGCCTACCTGCTGTCGCGGAACCTACACAACGGCAATGACACCGCGGTTGCGGCAGACGCCAAAAGCGACGACAGCTCGTCCAAAAGCAAAAAAGACAGCGACTCCGACGCTTCGGACAGCTCCGACACCTCCGCGACGTCGTCCAACACCATCAGCGTGGAGATGCGCTATGCCGCCCAAAGCGATGGCAAATGGGGTCTGATTGACGACACCGGCGCCTGGAAGGTCAAACCGACTTACAGTGACATGCGGCTTTACGGTGCCGGGCTTGCCGCCGCGCTCGATTCCGCCACTGGCATGTGGGGCTATATCGACCAGGACGGCAATTGGGCCATCGAGCCGCAGTTCTCGGACACCCGGCCCTTCAACGACTACGGCGCTGTCGCCCAAGATGCACAGACCAGCTTTTGGGGCGTGCTCAACCGCCAGGGAAAGTGGATCGTCGAGGCCAAGTACTACGCCATGGGCGATATGGTGCTGGGCAACTTTGTCCCCTACCGCTCCAGCAACGAAGAGGACAGCTGGGGCTACATCTACATCAAGACCGGCAAGCGCAACGACGTGCCGCCGACCTTTAGGGGCCTGGGCGGCTGGGATTCGGCAAACGGTCTGGGGCCAGCGACGCAGGACGGCACCACCTGGGGCTACATCAACGGCTATGGACAGTGGAAAATCGAGCCGCAGTTTAAATCCGCACGCCGCTTTGCCAGCAACCGCGCCGCCGTGCAGTTCGATGACGGCTCGTGGGGCTATATCCTGCCCGACGGCACGCGCGCATTTTCTGCCACCTTTGCCGAGGCACGCGAGTTTGCCAACGGCTGGGCACCCGTCAAGGACCAGGCGACCGGCCTTTGGGGCTGCTCGACGGTAAGCGGCGCTTGGCAAGTCGAGCCCAAGTTCCGTGCCATGGGCGACATCTTCTACACCTCCACCGACGTTTTTTTGCCCGTGCAGGACAACGACAGCGGCAAATGGGGCGTGCTCGACGACGCCGGCGACTGGCGCGTTATGCCCAAATTCGACGCGATTATCTAGCGCCAGCGCCCCAACCCGTTTATAGCAATGTAAAGACGGCGTTGACGTGCATGTTTTAGTCCGCCCAATCGGATATAGTAGATGCATATGTCCGTCCGCATACAAGCGCGACCAGCGCGCTGCAACCGCAAGGAGGGGACCAATGGATCGAGAGACACCGCGCTCCGTCATGTTCGACGATCTGCGCAAGTTCGGCGGAATCACCAATCGTGATACCGCTTGGATGCTGCTGCGCTCCACCCCTATGGCCGGTGGCAAAGCACCGCGCGACCGTGTGGACGAGCGAACGTTCCTATCGCGCGAGGTTGTTCACGCCCCCGTCGAGCGTCCGCGCCCCGAGCTGTTTGCCGATATCACCCAGACGGCCCAAAACATCACCGCTCGCCTGATCTCCAACCTCGGTGGCAGCGAGATGGCTCGTGCCATGGTGGCAGAGCACTATAGCGGCGAGGCTGCCGACGCCATGCGCGAGTCGCTGAGCGCCTATGGACTCGACGACCGCATCTACCGCAACGCCTGCGATCGCATCGCCGCGCCCGGCACCACGGCCGCCGATTGTGCACTACCGCTGGTCACGCTGTTTGTGGCGTGCGGTTGCCTGTGCGACCCGCAAGCCGCCGTGCAGGTGACCGAGACGCTCATCGCCGACAAAATGGGCGGGCACTTCTCCACCACCGAGCTCAGCGTGGGCGAAGGCTTTACCGCCGCCGTCGAGCCCGAGGTCAAGCATGCCGAGCGCCTGGGCCTTATCCGCATTGTGGGTAACGCCGCAAAGCCTCCGTTGTACCCGCTCAACGAGGGCGAGGGCGGCACCGTAATCGGTTCGCTCGCCACGGGTACCGGTGCCATCACCGATGTCGACCGCGATGTCTCACGCCGACATGCACGCGTTTTTGCCAAGGACGGTTACTGGTACGTGCAGGGCTTGGGTTCCACCAACGGTACCGTGCTCAT
The DNA here is from genome assembly GCA_900543845.1 of uncultured Collinsella sp. Classification (GTDB taxonomy): domain Bacteria; phylum Actinomycetota; class Coriobacteriia; order Coriobacteriales; family Coriobacteriaceae; genus Collinsella. Next base: position 20,291 of record UQTD01000031.1, on the reverse strand, counting down.
CTCGGGCGCGGATATGTCCCAGCACGTGGTCGAGCCGCCGCGCCATACACGCAGACCCGGCGTCGAATACCCGCCCGTTCCCCTGTGGCACAGCGACACTATTTGCTTGGGTGCCACGACCCGTTTTTTGGTTATGAAACTCGCAATTTAGCATTGTGCCCGGCGCCGTACGTGGCGTACCGGGCACAACGTCTATTTGGTAAGAAGCGGTGCGCCCGCGTCCGCGACACCACAAGGTAAGGTCACCATGGCAGATACCACTCCGCAGTCCGATTCGACGACGGTCCTCTTTCAGCTCGAGTCGTTCGATACCGCCGCCCCCGTCAATCCCGCCGACGAGGAGCTCGCCAAGCGCCGCTTTATGACGCTCATCGTCAAAGCCGACCGCTCTTCGTATGGCAACACGGGCCTTGTGCTGCAGGCGCATAACACCTCAAACGAGCGATTCGCCGTCAAAGTGCTCGCGGACAACACGCTCATGCGTGCGTTGGGAACCAATACCCCGTCGCGTACGGCAGACGAATCCGCCATGCATCTGGCAAACACCGCCGCGCTTTTTGAGGAATACCGAAATCTCTGCCGTGTTTCACACTTGCGTGGTTTTCCCCACGTCTACGGCTATGGCACGTGCCAGGGCGAACCGCTCATCCTTATGGAGTGGATCGAGGGTACGTCGCTCGACAAAGCAGCCAGCATGCTGCCGCATGATGGCGAGGGCGTGACTTGTGCCGCCACCGCATCGGTGGGCTGCGCTGTCTTGGGCACGCTGCTGTCGACCCAAAACCTCGAGACGCCGCTTGTACACCGCGACCTATCGCCCGCGAACATCATGTTCCGCACCAACGAGCTTGGCATCGACGAGCAGGTGCAGGCTCTGGCGTTTAAGCCGTGTCTGGTCGATATGGGCTCCTCGGTCCCGGCCCTGGGCAGCGACACGCTCACGCAGCGCGCCGACATTTGGCGCTATGCCACGCCGGCATACGCCGCGCCCGAAATGCTCACTCGCGATATCCCCAACGTTGCCGAGCTGCGTCGCTCTCCCTCCGTCGACGTATACGCCATCGCGAGCATTCTCTACGAGCTCTACAGCGGTCACACCCCCTTTAGGGCGGCTAGGCATCAAGCGCATGGAGTCAGCTCGTATTACCTGCTCAAGACGCAAAACGAGCCGGAGCCGCTCGTCGCCCACAAGGGTGACGACCAGGCGTTTGCCGACCTCATCATGTCCTGCCTCGTGACCGACCAGGCATCGCGCCCCAGCGAGCGCGAATTCTACGAGGGTCTATTAGCATTCGCTCCCGACCTGGACGAATCGGCCGTAAGCACGCCGGGTCTCTCCAACCAGCCCATCAACATCGATGCCGGCGCGCACCTTAAGGTCGACGTCGCCGGTGAACGCGCCCGAACGCTTTTGGAGCAGGCCCGTCGCGATGCCATGACCCGCCGCCGGTTTATTATCGGCGGCGTTGTCGCTGTCGTCGTGGGACTCGGAGCCATTGGCGCCGCCACTCACGGCTTTGGCATCCCCGACTACCTCGACGGCATCCGCAGCTCCCTTGACGACTACACTTGGGATCAGCTGCAGGAGATTTCGCTTAAGATCAAGGCTGCAGAGACGCGTAATGAGGCGCGCGAGATCGCAAAGCGCTATCACCTGCTCGACGCTGATGGGCATATCCCCTATCCGTGCACCAAACGCGTGAAGCTCACCAACGGGCTGGAAGTCGGCGCACAGCTTGTGGGCATCCGCCACGACGAGCTTCTGGACGGGACGGGCAAGGCCGGACTGACGTTTATGTTCGATGCCGGCATTGCCGAACGCGACGCCGCGGCCCAACCGTTGAGCGCCGGCTGGGCAGATTGCGAACTGCGGGAATGGCTCGACAGCGACGGCCTTAAGCTGCTGCCCAACGAGCTGCGCGCACTCATCAAATCTGTCAAAAAGATCTCGAATAACGTTGGCGCCGCCAGAAGCGCATCGTGTCTGAGCGAGCTGCCCGCGACCCTTTGGCTTCCCGCCATGGTCGAGCTCTGCGGCAATCAGCCACCCGAGTCATTTACCGAGGACTTTCACTACCTGGCAGATATCTACAACGGCGAGGGCAGGGAATATCAGCTCTTCCGCGAGCTCAAGGTAAGTCCGTATACCACGAACGAGACGTTGGTTCGCCAGTGGAAGGGCAAGGACGCCTGTTGGTGGGAACGAACGGCGAGCCCCGACACATCGGAGAGCGAAGGCACGCTCTACATGAACCGCGTGGGACACGACGGCGACGTCTTTACGTACGCCACCCCTGCGAGCAAGCCCAACAAGCGGACCTGCGTGATTCCTGGATTCTGTATCTAGGGCTGCGGGCTGCGGCAGGGCTTCCGGCCCCGGCGTTTGTCTCGATCTGTAACAGTAACTCGGCAAAATCGGGTCTACATGTTACAGATTGAGACATTAAGTATTTTGCTGAGGGTTTGTCTCGATCTGTAACACCTGGAACCCAAAACACGGTCCAGCTGTTACAGATCGAGACAAACCCAAACCTCGCAAAACAACATCTCAATCTGTAACAGAAAAGGGTCGTTTTCCCTGTTAGATGTTACAGATCGAGATGTTAAGCAACCGCCGAATTGTTTATCTCAATCTGTAACAGTAACCCGGCAAAACTGGGGCTAGATGTTACAGATCGAGACGAAGGACGGGGATGGTGCACCAACCCGGCAGCCACCCTCATCTGTATCGGAATGTCATACATTTCTTTCTGTACTGGACACCCCCAGGGGGTATGGGTGTATAGTATCGGTAGGTTAACATTTCCAACACTACACCATAGAAAGGAGAAGCCATGGCTCAAGATAAGTTCGACGTGGGCGGCATGACGTGCGCCGCCTGCCAGGCGCATGTGGACCGCGCCGTGAGCAAGCTCGACGGCGTCCAAAGCGTCGCGGTCAATCTGCTCGCCGGCTCCATGTTGGTGGACTATGACCCCGCACAGGTCTCCCCCGACGATATCTGCACCGCCGTCGACCGCGCGGGCTATTCGGCCTCGCCCGTCAGCACGGGCGCCGATGCCGCCAACTCAAGCGGCAGCGCGCAAGCCAGGTCCGGCGCCGCCCATATGGAGTCGCCGACCAAAAAGTTGGAGGCCACTGCCTCCGCCATGCGCACCCGTCTCATCATCTCAATCATCTTTCTCATTCCGCTGTTCTACATAGGCATGGGACACATGCTCGGCTGGCCGCTGCCCGGCATTTTCACCGATCACACCCATAGCATGACGCTCGCCCTCACCGAGCTCGTCTTGCTCATCCCCATCGTCTACGTCAACGACGCGTACTTTATCAACGGCTTCAAGTCGCTCGTGCACGGCGCGCCCACCATGGACGCCCTCATCGCCGTCGGCGCCACCGCGTCGATCGCCTGGTCGCTCTACGCCATGTTCATCATGGCCGACCAGCTGGCCGCAGGTCAGGTGCACGAGGCCATGATGACGAGCATGGACAACCTGTATTTTGAGAGCGCCGGCACCATCCTGTCGCTCGTCACCGTGGGCAAATACCTCGAGACGCGCAGCAAATCCAAGACCGGCGGCGCTATCGAGGCGCTGATCGACCTGGCGCCCAAGACCGCGACCATTGTGGCCGACGACGGCACCGAGACCGCTGTGGACGTCGACGCCATTCCACCCGGCCAGGTTCTGCGTGTGCGCCCAGGCGAGTCTATCCCTGTCGACGGCGTGGTGCTCGAGGGCGCGTCGGCCGTGGACGAGAGTGCGCTCACCGGCGAGTCCATCCCCGTGGAAAAGACCGCCGGCGACACCGTCAACGCCGCAACCGTCAACCGCACCGGATCGTTTACCTTCCGTGCCACGCGCGTGGGCGCCGACACGTCGCTCGCCAAAATCATCCAGCTTGTCGAGGACGCCAACGCCACCAAGGCGCCCATTGCTCGACTGGCCGACAAGGTCGCCGGTGTGTTTGTGCCCGTGGTGTTCGTGATCTCGGCCGTGACCTTTGCGGTGTGGATGGCACTGACCGGCAGCATAAACGAGGCGCTCACCTCCGCCGTGGCCGTGTTGGTGATCAGCTGCCCGTGCGCGCTGGGCCTGGCCACGCCCGTCGCCATTATGGTTGGCACCGGCAAGGGCGCAGAGATGGGCATTCTGTTTAAGAGCGCCGAGGCGCTAGAGAACCTGCGCAGCGTGGGCACCGTGGTACTCGACAAAACGGGTACCGTCACCCGCGGCAAGCCGGCCGTAACCGATATTGTGGTTGCCGCGCGCGCCGACGGCTCGCCCGCCATGAGCGAAAAGGCGTTACTGAAGCTCGCTGCCGCGCTGGAGCGCTCGAGTGAGCACCCGCTGGCCGAGGCGATTATGGCCGAGTGCGAGACGCGCGGAATCGTCGCACGCATGGTCGAGGACTTTGTCGCCGTGCCCGGTCGTGGCGTTACGGCACGCGAGGGGCAGAATATCATCGCGGCCGGCAATATGCGCCTGATGAACGAGCTGGGCGCGGAGGTGCCCGCCGGTCTTGCCGAGCAATTTGCCACCGAGGGCAAAACGCCGCTGTTCTTTGCCAAGAACGGCGAGCTCGTTGGTACCATCGCCGTGGCTGACGAGGTCAAAGACACGAGTGCCGAGGCCATCGCCGCGCTCCGCAAGCTCGGCGTCGACGTGCGCATGCTCACCGGCGACAACCGCGTGACGGCCGAGGCCATCGCCCGCCGCGTGGGGCTGAGCAGCGAACAGGTCATCGCCGACGTCCTCCCCGCCGACAAGGAACGCCACGTGCGCGAACTACAGGATGCGGGCGGCAAGGTCGCCATGGTGGGCGACGGCATCAACGACTCCCCCGCCCTGGCGCGCGCCGATGTGGGCCTTGCCATCGGCACCGGCGCCGATATCGCCAAGGAGGGTGCCGACGTGGTACTCATGCGCAGCGACCTCATGGACGTCGCCCGAGCCATCGAGCTTTCACGCGCCACGATCCGCAACATCAAACAGGACCTGTTCTGGGCACTGTTTTACAACGGCATCGGCATTCCGCTCGCCGCGGGCGTGTTCTTCCCGCTCACCGGATGGCAACTCTCGCCGATGTTCGGCGCCGCGGCAATGAGCCTGTCGAGCGTGTGCGTCGTGTCCAATGCGCTGCGCCTGCGAACCTTTAAGCCCAAGACGGCGCGCTGAAGCACCCGACCTTGCCCCTCAAACCGTCGCTCGCGTACCCAAGTACGCTTCGCTCCTCTTTCGGGGCAATCTCGGGCACCTCAGCGCACCTTTAAGATGACGCTATTCACGACTAAACTGTCAGATAATCTCAATCGATAAGGAGTACACCCATGCGTTACACAATCAAGACTTCCGGCCTTATGTGCGGCCACTGCGACGCCACTGTCGAGACGGCGCTGCTCAACGTGGCAGGCGTGACCGATGCCGACGCCGATCACGAGACCCAGACCGTCCAGGTAGAGTGCGCCGACACCGTGACCGCCGAGCAGCTCGCCGCCGCCGTCGAGGGCGCGGGCGAGAAGTTCCACGCCCTGTCCGTGACCGCCGCGTAGCAGACGCCGCCTACTCAATCCTCAGAAGTTGCGGTGAAATAGTTCCTGTTTTAGCGCTTCAAGCCTGCAAACAAGAACTATTTCACCGCAACTGACGGGGGCATCCGGAAGATCGACCAGAAACGAGGACCCGCCATGATGGCAGACCATAAATCGGTGACCCGCATGCTCAAGACGGCACGCGGTCAGATCGACGGCATCCTGCGGATGGTCGATGAGGACCGCTATTGTGTCGACATCTCCACGCAGCTCATGGCCACGCAGGCGCTCATCGCCCGCATCAACGCCGATGTGTTGAAGGCACACATCGAGGGCTGCGTCGCCTCGGCCATCGAATCGGGCGACGAGGAGCTCAAGGCTGCCAAGCTCGCCGAGATCGAACGCGTCGTCGACAAGCTCGCCAAGTAATTGGTGCAAGGGGAACAGGTACGTTTGCACCACCTTGGTGCAGATTAACCTGTCCCCAATGCACCAAAAGGGGTATAAAGGCGTGCAGCACAGCGAAATGAAAGGCAGTTCTGCATGAATGACTTTATGAAGGGTCGCAACGGCGCCGACGAGCTCACCATCGTGATGGGCTTCGCAGGCATTATCATCGCGATGATCGGATCGATGGCCCGTATTCAGTGGCTCAGCTGGATCGCCATCGCCGTTATCGTGATTGGCGTGCTGCGCGGCCTGTCCAAAAACATCGACGCGCGCCACAAGGAGAACGATGCCTTTGTCGCGGCGACCGCAAACGTCCCCGGCCTAGGCAAGTTCGTCGCCAGCTTGGGCGGTGGAACTGCAGCGGCCAGCACCTCGCGCGCAGCCGGAACGAGCAAGGAGGACTTTGAGCGCGCCAAGCGAACGGCCAAGAAGATGTGGAAGGGTCGCAAGACCACGGCCTACCTCAAGTGCCCCAACTGCGGCCAGATGCTGTCCGTCCCCAAGGGCAAGGGCAAGATCCGCGTCACCTGCCCCAAGTGCCACGCCAAGATGGAGACGCGCTCCTAGCGCCCGCACATGGGACAAAATAAAAGCCGAGGCCTCGTGTTGAGACCTCGGCTTTTTGCATGCGGCAGCGGAGCTATCCCTTTGTCCCGTCTATGCCACGCCGTCGCGAGTGAGCTCCTCTGCCAGGGCTTCTGCCGGCATGGCCATAATCGCGTCGAGCTCGGTGTCAACCTCGGGGATGCACTTGACCTTTAGCTTGCGCACCAGGTCACCGCGACACATCACATGCATCGGTTCACGCAACACCACCAGGTCGTCCAGAGGGTTCTCGCGCGTCACCAAAATGTCGGCCGCCTTGCCGCACTCGATCGTACCGGTCTCGTCACCCAGGCCCAGTAGCTCGGCATTGACCTGCGTGGCCGTATGCAGCGCAAACGCATTGCTCACGCCCACGTACTTGGCAAAATAGGCCACCTCGCGCCACATGTCGTACTGCGTCACGAACGGGCAGCTCGAATCCGTGCCCAGGCCCACCTTAACGCCAGCTTCCAGTGCGGCACGGGCACTCTCGATGATGCCCGAGCACACGATGTCGCCGTTCTTCTTTTGCGTATCGGTCGAATGGGTCTTTTCCGGGTCGAGCAACACAAACGGCAGCGCTGGGCTGATCGTACAGGTAACGCTGGGCGCACGCCCCTCAAGCTGCGTACCCGCGGCGCCGCGGTACAGCTCCAGGATCTCGGGGGTCATCGGAGCGCCGTGCTCGATCGTATCGACGCCGGCCTGAAGCGCGGCCTTCACACCTTCGGTACTCTCGACATGGGCCATGACCGGAAGGCCGACCTCGTGCGCCGCCTTGCACGCCGCCGCGGCAACCTCCACCGGCATACGCAGCACGCCCGGCTCGCCTACTTCGGTCGCATCGAACACGCCGCCCGTCACGAATAGCTTAATGACGTCGGCACCACGCGCGTACAAGTCGCGCACCTGTTCGGCCGCCTCGGAGGGACTGTTGGCCACCTGGGCGAACAAGCCCGCGCCATGGCCGCCCGGCACCGTGACGCCCGTTCCCGGCGCCACCAGACGCGGACCCTGATACTTGCCGGCGTCGATGGCGTTGCGCACGGCGATGTCGGCAAACAGCGGGTCGCCCGCACCGCGCACCGTAGTCACGCCACTTGCCAGCTGCTGCTGAGCGCTGCCTTTGAGGATGTGGCGGACGATGGCGCGGCCCACCGGATTATCGAGCTTCTTCATCAGCGCGCCCGCATCGCCCGCCGAGACCGGTTTGCCCGAACCGCACAGATGCACATGCATATTGATGAGACCCGGCATGAGGTACGCGCCGGCCAGGTCGATAACCTCGGCACCTGCAGGTGCTTGCGCCACGGCGCTCGGCCCCATCCAGGTGATGACACCGCGCTCAACGGCCACGGCCATATCGGGCTGCGGCTCCATATGCTCCGAGCCATCCAGAACGGTCGCATTGATAAACAACGTGGGACGATCGGCAGTCGCCATATCGAGCTCCTCCCTCACGATTAACTTGAACATTTGTCCATTATCGCCCAGCGCGGCAGAGTTGCTGCGGACATATCGGTTAACGGGAGGAAGAGAGAAATGTGAGGACAAACGGAGGCAGCGCGGCGAGGTTCCGGTCGTTCCAGCAAAACGTCTCAATCTGTAACAGGTAGACCGTCTTTAACCTTCCAAGTGTTACAGATCGAGATTTTTCGGCACCGCGTCCAACCTTTGTCTCAAGCTGTAACAGTTAGACCGGTTTTCGGCCTCTAGATGTTACAGATTAAGATCTTTCAGCAGGCGCCAACCTTCTGTCTTGATCTGTAACAGTTACGAGGCCAAACGGTCCCTTGTTGTTACAGAACGAGACAAACTCGACAGGAACAACCGCATCCGCGTCAGCTGCACCCCTCAGCGCCCATACCACCGGCGCCTCCATTCCTCAGCCAAATCGGTCCGTCGCGGAATACCCGCCAGCCTCATCTTCTCAACCAGCTTCCCCGGGTTCTTGAGTTCATCAAACGTAAACCGAAGCACCTTGTGCCCGAGCATTGTCAGATGGGACTCCCGCTGACGTTCTGCCACGAATGGGTCGATCGACTCCCGACCCTCGTCGTTCTGCAAGGCATACTTCCCCTTTCCGTCCAGCTCGCCAATCACGCACGTTCCGTCCTCGAGCCTCCAAAAATAATCAACGCGAAACACTTGGCTCGGATCGAGCGGGTCACGAAACTCCACTTGCAACCCCGGCACCGGAAACCCATACGCGATAAAAAATGCCCGAAAACGAGACTCGCCGCCGTTTTCGGACAGCCCGTCCGCATACGACGCAATCACCTGCGCTCTGCGATACCCGCGCTTGCCTTCACAATCCATACGAAGCCGCTCACAAAAGTCATCGCGCGATACGCCCTTTGCTCGCAACGCAGAATCGGCAATCGCCAAGCCATACGAAAACGACGCGCGCAGCAGGCAATCCTCTACCGTGGGCCAAAACGGCGTCACCTGCACGCCGTCGACTTGTTCAAGCGCACCCGCCGCCTGCGGGCGCAACAGCCGGCATCCTGCACTCAGCGGCACCGAGCAACCTGTCTTAACAAGATATCGTGGCCCAAGCAGATCATTCGGCACCTCCAGACCCCACAAAAGCGCCGCGTCATAGCCCCAAAACGCCCAATCGGGATGAAACTCCGCAAGCCCTTTGATGGTACGCAGCGCTCGCTCCGCCGGCGTCAGTACAACCCAATCATGTTGAAAGCAGAACAAATACGGCTCGGGCTCCGCAATGTCATCGGTTCCCACATGACGCCGCAGCCACATGAGCTCGGCATTGTCGTGTGTCACAAGCAGCACGCCTTGTTCAGCCGCCTCCGTGAGCCTGGCAAGCATCCTATTCCGCGCCAAGGTGTTACGTGTCGCCTGCTTGTGTTTAAGAACGGTATTAGACACTTTCATCACCACCACATCGGAGAAATGGGCCATTGTCACCGTTGCCGCTGTCGGCAAACGTCTCAATCTGTAACAGGAAGACAGTCTTTGAACCTCTAGTTGTTACAGATCGAGATTTTCAGTCGTGCGTCCAACCTTTGTCTCAATCTGTAACAGTTAGACCGTTTTTGGCCCCTTGTTGTTACAGATCGAGACATTCAGCCGAGTCTGCACTTGTTCATCTCGATCTGTAACAGTTACGGCCCCAAACGGCCTCTAAACGTTACAGACCGAGACAAATAGACAGGCGGCGGCGCTGCGACAGCCCACCCCCTACTCCCACTCTTGCTCGTAAATATTGAGCGACTTCACGTACCGCCCCTGGGCGCCCATGATGTCGCGGACCAGGCGCAAAAAGAAGCTGATGCACGAGGTGTCGAAACCGTCCTCTAGGTCCTCGGGATGCACCGCGCCCGGCCCGTCGACCGCCGTGTCGCTCAGGCGCGCGATGTCATACAGGTAGAGCTGCCCCGCCGTCAGCCAGACATCGTCGACGCACGCGAGCCGCACCGCAATCGCGCCATCGTTCCAGTGCTCCTTTTGCACGATATGTGGGTCGTAGACGTCAAAGCGACGGTCGGCGCGCGTGTCCTTCAGCACGACCATGCCAGTCGCGGGATCCTTGTCCAAAATGCCAAAGCGCGAGAAATACTGCGTGTCGCGCACCTGCTCAAGTCGCCCGAGCGAAGCAGGAGAAATTGACGCTGGCGGCTCGTCCACATACAGCTCCAACAGCGTCTTGCCGTGGTAATAGGGGCGCTCAAACAGCAGCCAATCGGTAAACGCCATGTTGTAGGCCATGATTTCGTTTTGAGAAGGCTCCTCGCAATAGCTGAGCCACGGATCGACGATAATCTCGAACTGCTCGCGCGCCGGCTCCAGGAATTGAAACTTCCGCAGCATCCAAAAGTGAGCCATGTCGGCAATATCGCTGCCGACGGCTTCGGTCAGCTGCGCTCGGTCAAAAACTTGGTCAGTCATGGCATCCTCCTCAAACTGATGGACCTCAATTTGAGCTTACGAGGAGGGCGAGCAGCCACTGTCAGCGCGGGCAAAATAGGCCTTCGACTGCAAACCAGATGCTAACCAAACACTTGACGGGACACTTGACCGAATGAGCGCACCGCAAAGAAACCGCAGGTAGACATAGACAGCCGACCCGCCCTTTTGAGCCAGATGCCCGCAGCCACCACAGAAACAACAGGTGACCACAGCCCAAGAAGTCGACAAATGAACACCCGTACGTCGGCAAACGAGCAAATCGCTCGCAAAGAGTGTCCCCAACGACTAGACAAAAAAGAACGTCCCCAATGACTAGGGGTGCAGTTCAGTCGTTGGGGACGTTCTTAAATGACTACTTTACAGCTCCAGCGCCTCGGCGACTTCGGCTGCGCAGGACAGGGCATCGGCCATGGCGTTCACGACGAGCGAGCTGCCATTGCGGGCATCACCCGCCACATACACCGGCGCGGCATCCGCAGCAACACCATCCACGCGGGCCGCGAGGTGCGAGCCCTCGGCAGCCATCACCGGCAGCGGACGACCAGCGGTAGCAACAGGCACGCTCACCGCATCGAACACACCATGCTCGGGACCCGTAAAGCCGCAGGCAATGAGCACCAGCTGCGCCGGCACCTCGTGCTCGGAGCCCGCGATGCGCTCGGGCTTTCCCGCCGACCAGTCCAGATCGACCACGCGCAGGCCCACGGCCGCGCCCTTCTTGTCCAGCAGCACCTCGAGCGTATCCACGCCCCAAGCACGCATCTCGCCGCCCATGGCAGCAATAGCCTCCTGCTGACCGTAGTCGGTCTTCTTAACGTTGGGCCACTGCGGCCAAGGGTTACTCGCTGCACGCTTATCGGGCGCGGCCGGCAAGAACTCAAACTGACGCACGCTGCGCGCACCCTGGCGCACCGCGGTACCCACGCAGTCGTTGCCGGTATCGCCACCGCCAATGACCACGACGTCCAGACCGTGCGCGTTCACCGCGGGCTCACCGCCATCGAGCACCGAGACGGTCGAAGCCGTCAGGTAGTCCACGGCGTACACCACGCCCGGGGCATCCACATTTGTAGCCGAAAGACCGCGAGGCGCACGAGCACCGGCAGCCACCACAACGGCGTCAAAGCCATCGAGCTTGGCCGCCACCGCAGGGTTCGTAACGTCAGCGCCCAGCTCAAACACAATGCCCAGCTCGCGCATGAGCGCCACGCGACGCTCGACCACGGACTTCTCGAGCTTCATGTTGGGAATGCCGTACATGAGCAGGCCGCCCGGACGGTCGTCACGCTCAAACACCGTCACGCGCGCGCCGCGACGCGCGAGCTCCCATGCTGCCACCAGACCAGCAGGACCGGAACCCACCACGGCAACCGTGGGTGCACCCTCCCCCGCCGGCTCAAAGCGACGCGGACCGCCATTTGCCCACTCATGGTCGCTGACCGCGCGCTCGTTGTCATGGATCGTCGTGGGTTGGCCATCGACCGAACCCAAGTTGCACGCGGCCTCGCACAGCGCCGGGCACACGCGACTCGTGAACTCGGGCATGGGCGAGGTGAGCGACAGACGCTCGGCAGCCTCGTCCCAGCGGCCACGGTACACCAGCTCATTCCACTCGGGAATCAGGTTGTGCAGCGGGCAGCCGCTCGGGCGTGCCTTGCCAAAGCTCGCGCCCATCTGGCAAAACGCCACACCGCACATCATGCAGCGGCTCGCCTGGGCACGACGTGCGTCTTCATCGAGCTCCACGTACAGCGGATCAAAATCATGGCTGCGCTCCTCCACGGGGCGAAGCTCGTGGGCCACGCGATCGATATCAAGAAAAGCACCGGGCTTACCCATGGCACTTACGCCTCCTTCTTGGTCGAAGCAACAGAGCTGGCAGCCACGGACGCAGCACCCGCAGCACCGCCCGCGACATCAAAGCGAGCAACATCCGCGGCACTCGCGCGACCTGTCACAATGTCAAACGCCAACTCCTCGGCCTGCGCATGCGTCTTGCCCACGGCCTCACCCGCGGCGACAATCGCCAGCACGCGCTCGTACTCGGTCGGAATGACCTTCACAAAGTGCTTGCTCATCGAGTCGAAGCTGTAGAGCAGCTTGATGCCGCGCGGGCTCTGCGTCGCGTCCACGTGCTCTTGGATGAGCGCACGAATCTGCGCCAGCTCGTCGACCGTCGGGGCCTTGAGCTCCACGCTCTCGTGGTTCACGCGGGCATCGAGCGTGCCGTACTGGTCAAAGACATAGGCCACGCCACCCGTCATACCGGCGGCGAAGTTCTGCCCGACCTCGCCCAGAATGAGCGCCAGACCGCCCGTCATGTACTCGCAGCCATGGTTGCCGCAGCCCTCGACCACCACGGTGGCACCGGAGTTGCGCACGGCAAAACGCTGGCCGGCAAGACCGTTAATGAAGCCGCGGCCGCTCGTGGCACCAAAGAACGCAACGTTGCCCACGATGATGTTCTCGTCGAACTTGTAGGTCGCATGCGGGTTGGGGCGCACCGACACCTCGCCGCCCGAAAGGCCCTTGCCAAAGTAGTCGTTGGCGTCGCCGCACACGTTGAGCGTAATGCCGCGCGGCAGGAAGGCGCCAAAGCTCTGACCGGCCGAACCATCGCAATCGATGGTGATGGAGCCGGCGGGCAGGCCCTCGGGATGCGCCTTGGTCACCGCGTTGCCCAGGATGGTGCCCACGCAGCGGTTGACGTTGGCGATATCGGCGCGGAAGCGAATCGGACGCAGGTGCGCACGGGCATCGGCCGTATAGGGCACAAACAACGTGGAGTCGAGCGTCTTGTCGAGCTCGCTGTCCGCGGCCATCTGCGGCAGGAAGTGGCGACCGTCGGCGCCCGGAATATGGGCACCGAACTCGCAGGTCGCGCTCGCCAGCACGGGCGACAGATCGAGCAGGTTTGCTTTTCGGTTGCCCGGGACCTCGATCTGGCGCAAGCACTCGGGATGGCCGACCATCTCGTCGACGGTGCGGAAGCCCAGGCTCGCCATGATCTCGCGCAGCTGCTCGGCCACAAAGAGCATAAAGTGCTCAACGTGCTCGGGCTTACCGCGGAAGCCGTGACGCAGGCGGCAGTTTTGCGTAGCGATGCCGGCCGGGCAGGTGTCCTGCTGGCAGTCGCGCTGCATGAGGCAGCCCATGGAGATGAGCGGCATGGTCGCAAAGCCAAACTCCTCGGCACCCAGCAGGCAGGCGACGGCAACATCGGTGCCGTCCATGAGCTTGCCGTCGGCCTCGAGCACCACGCGGGAGCGCAGGCCGTTTTGCAGCAACGTCTGCTGAGCCTCGGCAAGGCCGAGCTCCAGCGGCAGGCCGGCGTGCCAAATGGAATCGCGCGCCGCGGCACCCGAGCCGCCGTTATGGCCGCTGATCAAAATCTTGTCGGCGGCACCCTTGGCCACGCCGGTAGCAATGGTGCCGACGCCAGCCTCGCTGACCAGCTTGACCGACACGCGCGCGCCGGGGTTGGCGTTCTTAAGGTCAAAGATCAGCTCTGCCAGGTCCTCGATAGAGTAGATATCGTGATGCGGCGGAGGCGAGATCAGGCCGATGCCGGGCGTGGACTGACGGACCTCGGCGATCCAGGGGTAGACCTTCTTGCCGGGGAGGTGTCCGCCCTCGCCGGGCTTGGCGCCCTGGGCCATCTTGATCTGAATCTCGAAGGCACTGCACAGGTAGCGGCTCGTCACGCCAAAGCGTGCGCTTGCCACCTGCTTGATGGCGGAGTTCTTGGAATCACCGTTAGCCAGCGGGGTCTCGCGACGCGGATCCTCACCGCCCTCGCCAGAGTTGGAACGGCCGTGCAGGCGGTTCATGGCGATGGCCATGCACTCGTGTGCCTCTTTGCTGATGGAGCCATATGACATGGCGCCGGTGTTAAAGCGGCGGACGATGTTGAGTGCGGACTCGACCTCGTCGAGTGCCACCGGAGTGCGGCCGCTGGCATCAAAGTCCAGCAGGTCGCGCAGGCGCACGGCGCGGCCGGTGCGATGCAGGCGGGCGCTGTACTCCTTAAAGGTGTCGTAGCTGTCCTCACGGCAGGCGGTCTGCAGCAGGTAGACGGTCTGAGGGTCGATCAGGTGATCTTCGCCACCGAACGGGCGCCACTTGGTCAGGCCCAGCGTGGGCAGCTGATCGGGAGCCGGACTCTTAAGGATGGCAAGCGCGGCGTCATAGCGCTCATTTTGCTCGCGCTCAACGTCCTCGACACCCATACCGCCCACACGGCTCACCGTGCCGGCGAAGTACGCGTTGACGAACTCCGGCGTAAAGCCCACGGCCTCGAAGATCTGCGCCGAATGGTAGCTCTGCACCGTGGAGATGCCCATCTTGGACATGATGGAGACGATACCGGCGGTCGCAGCCTTGTTGTAGTTGGCGATGCCCTGCTCGGCCGTCACGTCCAGGTCGCCGCGCGCCGCCAGATCGCGGATGCACGCGTGCGCGTTGTACGGATAGATGCCGCTCGCGGAGTAGCCCACCAGTGCCGCAAAGTCGTGCGGGGACACGGCGTCGCCACACTCCACCACGATGTCGGCAAAGGTACGCACGCCGGCGCGGATCAGGTGGTTGTGCACGCAGCCCACGGCGAGCAGCGACGGCACGGGCACCTCGCCCGCAGCAGCACGATCGCTCAACACCACGATGTTCACGCCGTCGCGGACCGCAGCCTCAACGTCCTCTGCAAGTTGCTTGAGCGCAGCCTGCAGCGCGCCCTCGCCGGCATCACGGCGGTACACGGCACGGAAACGGCAGGTCTTAAAGCCCACGCGGTCAATCGCGCAAATGCGGTCGAACTCCTCCTCGTTGAGCAACGGGCGCTCCAGGCGAACCAGCTGGCAGGCCGTACGGGAGTCCTCGAGCAGGTTGCCGTGGTTGCCCAGGTAGAGCGTGGTCGAGGTGACCATATGCTCGCGAAGGGCATCCATGGGCGGGTTCGTGACCTGGGCGAACAGCTGATAGAAATAGTCGTAGAAGGAGCGCGTCTTCTTGGACAGACAGGCCAGCGGCGCATCGATGCCCATCGAGGCGAGCGGCGCCTTGCCCTGCTGGGCCATGGGACGCACGACCTCGTCGACGTCATCCCAGTGATACCCGAGCTTGGCCATGCGCACGGCGGCGGGCACCTCGGCGTCCTCGGCGGGCGTTGCCGCGGCAGGCCTATCGAGCGCGTCGACGGTCAGCGTCTCCTCGGCAATCCAGTCGCGGTAGGGCTTTTCCTTGGCGTAACGGGCGCGCAGCTCATCGTTGTAGATCACGCGACCGCGGGCAAAATCGACCTCGAGCATCTGGCCCGGCCCCAGACAGCCGCTCGTCAGGATATTCTCGGGGCGTACCTCGATGGTGCCCACCTCGCTCGCCAGCATAAAGCGGCCGTCGCGCGTCACGTAGTAGCGGGCGGGGCGCAGGCCGTTGCGGTCGAGGGCGGCACCCAGGGTACGGCCGTCGGTAAAGGCGATGGCGGCCGGACCGTCCCAGGGCTCCATGAGCATGGACTGGTAAGCGTCGTAGGCACGGCGCTCCTCGCTCAGGCTGTCGTTGTGGTCCCACGGTTCGGGCAGCAACATGGACGCGGCACGCGTGAGCGGGCGACCGTTCATGACCAAGAACTCGAGCACGTTGTCCAGAATCGCGGAGTCGGAACCCTCGCGGTTGATGATGGGCATCACACGCTCAAGATCGTGCTGCAACACGGGACTGTACAGGTTGGGTTCGCGGGCGCGAATCCAGTTGACGTTGCCCTTGAGGGTGTTGATCTCGCCGTTGTGGATGATAAAGCGGTTGGGGTGCGCGCGCTCCCAGCTGGGCGTGGTGTTGGTGGAGTAGCGCGAGTGGACGAGCGCTACGGCCGTCTTGACGGCGGCATCGTTGAGATCGATGAAGAAGCGGCGCATCTGCGTGGCGACGAGCATGCCCTTGTACACGATAGTGCGCGAGCTCATGGAGCACACGTAGAAGATCTTGTCGCGCAGGGCAAACTCGGCGTCGGCCTTCTTTTCGATGGTGCGACGGCACACGTACAGGCGACGCTCAAAGGCATCGCCGGCGGGTGTGTCGTCCGGACGGCCCAGGAAGGCCTGCAGGATAGCAGGCATGCAGGCGCGGGCCGTCTCGCCCAGGTCGTGCGGGTCGACCGGCACCTCGCGCCAAAAGAGCAGCGGCACGCCGGCCTCGGCACAGCCCTCCTCAAACACGCGGCGAGCATCCTCTACGCCCTTGTCGTCCTGCGGGAAGAACAGCATGGCCACGCCATAGTCGCCCTCTGCCGGCAGAATCTGGCCGCACTTTTGAGCCTCTTTACGGAAAAAGTGATGCGGAACCTGGAACAGGATGCCAGCGCCGTCGCCGGTGTTCTTCTCGAGTCCCGTGCCGCCGCGGTGTTCCAAGTTGACTAGAATGGACAGCGCGTCGTCCAGAATCTGGTGATGGCGCTCACCGTTGATATCGGCGAGCGCGCCGATGCCACATGCATCGTGGTCGAATTCGGGGCGATAAAGGCCCTGCTGCTGAGCGGAATCTGCCTGCATCGCGATCCTCCCCTAGATTATTAGACAGTCATTTGAATAGGCATACTAGGAGCATCGCCGGCCCGTTGTGTTTCCCACCCGTTTCGAAACAATCGCGTAACG
The DNA here is from genome assembly GCA_900543845.1 of uncultured Collinsella sp. Taxonomy (GTDB): domain Bacteria; phylum Actinomycetota; class Coriobacteriia; order Coriobacteriales; family Coriobacteriaceae; genus Collinsella. Next base: position 3,149 of record UQTD01000031.1, on the reverse strand, counting down.
CGCGCCCTACGAGTGGGTGCCGCAGGTGGAGCACACGCCCGAGGTGTCGATTGAGCCCGAGCCCATTGACAACGCCACGCTCCGCGTGCCGGGCGGTCTGTAAGCTCACTGCATCTAACATCTCAATCTGTAACAGGAGGAGCCGATTTTGGCGCCTAGATGTTACAGATTGAGATTTTCTGCAGGACGGTTTTGGTTTGTCTCAATCTGTAACACGAAGGGCCGGTTTTGGCGGTCAGCTGTTACAGATCGAGATTTTCCATAGGACCATTTCTTCCTGTCTCGATCTGTAACACCTAGACCCAATTTCCATCCCTAGTTGTTACAGTTCAAGACATTTCGGCAACCCCCTTTCACCATCCTATTCAAATACAACATTTTTGTTAGTCGTGGTTAACTTTTTAGCCTAAAACGGGTATCCTTTGCGGCGTCAAACAAACAGCACGCAGGAGCGCACCATGCTCAACCATCTCAAACAACACTTTGGCTCCCCGCGCACCGGTGGCCACGGAGGCTTAGACATTGCGCGGCATATCGGCCCCGGGCTGCTCGTGACCGTCGGCTTTATCGACCCAGGCAACTGGGCCTCCAATATGGCCGCGGGCTCGCAGTTTGGCTACGCGCTGCTGTGGATCGTCACGCTGTCCACGATTATGCTCATTGTGCTGCAGCACAACGCGGCACACCTGGGTATCGCCACGGGCGCCTGTCTTGCCGAAGCCACGACACGTTACCTTCCCCGCTTCGTTGGGCGCACGGTGCTCGCCAGTGCCTATCTCGCGACCATCGCCACCGCCATGGCCGAAGTCCTGGGCGGTGCGATCGCGCTCCAGATGCTCTTTGGGCTGCCCGTGCGCGCGGGCTGCGTCATCGTGGCGGCAGCATCGATGGCGATGCTCATGACGAGCTCCTACAAGCGCGCCGAGCGATGGATTATCGCCTTCGTAGGCGTGGTAGGACTCTCGTTTTTGGCCGAGCTTGCGCTGGTCAAGGTCGACTGGCCGCAGGCCGCCGCAAGCTGGATCACACCCAGTATGCCCAGCGGCTCGGCCGCGATTATCGTGAGTGTCCTGGGTGCAGTCGTTATGCCACATAACCTCTTCCTGCACTCCGAGGTCATCCAATCCATGCACTTCGAAGGCCAAGGCGAGCAAGTTGTCGAAGAACGTCTGCGCTACGAGCTCTTCGACACGCTCTTTTCGATGGGCGTGGGCTGGGCAATCAACTCGGCCATGGTCATCCTGGCCGCAACGACCTTCTTTGCGCACGGCATTGTCGTAGACGACCTCGCCGTCGCAGCGGCCACACTCTCCCCCATCTTGGGCCCGGCGAGCTCGACCATCTTTGCGGTAGCGCTGCTGTTTGCGGGCCTCTCGAGTAGCGTGACAGCGGGCATGGCAGCGGGCACCATCACCGCGGGCATGTTCGACGAGGAATACGACATCCACGACCGACATTCCTCGATCGGGGTGGCGGCTTGTTTCGTCGGCGCAGTGGCGGCATGCCTAGTCGTCCCAAATCCTTTTGAAGGTCTCATCTGGAGTCAGGCACTGCTGTCACTTCAGCTGCCGATTACGGTCTTTGTGCTCATACGACTCACCAGCTCGTCCCGCGTCATGGGCAAATACGCCAACTCGCGCCCGCTCAACGCGTTGCTCATAGGGATTGGTGCCGTCGTGACGATTCTCGATGTCGTGTTGTTGACAGGGATGTAATGGGACGGAACACCCACCCAGGCAAACGTCTCGATCTGTAACATCTAGACCCGCTTTTGATGTCTATCTGTTACAGATTGAGATCTTTCCGAGGGACAGCTCCGTTTGTCTCAATCTGTAACACGTAGACCTCGTTTTCACTGCTAGATGTTACAGATTGAGACAAACAGTCGGCCGGACTCACAACAGACAGGATCGGCTAACAGCAGCCGTGATCCCTTGGGGACGGAAGAAAAGGGCCCCGGCCGGGGTGACCGACCGGGGCCCTTGGACAGAGCTATGTTCGGCTTTCGCCGTGTGCCTGCGAGTTACTCCTCGACGAGCTCAAACTGATCGGGACCGACGCCGCACACCGGGCACACGTAGTCCTCGGGCAGCTCGGGCGTATCGACCTCAACCTCGTAACCGCAAACGACGCACACAAACTTATACGTCTTCTTCTCCTCAGCCATGATGTTCTCCTCTCGAACGCGACTGGTGATGTACTTCGCTTATTAGTATATGTTCTCAATAGAATAATGCAAGTGTTTTTACAACAATTCTAGCCTTGGTACGAAGACGCCTTGGGCGGCGTCTTGCCCTTTAGCACCTTGTGGTAATAGTCATAGGTCAACGGAGCCTCGTCGTTCAGGCGCCCGGCATCCTCGACCTCGCCGATAAACAGTAGATGCGTACCCACATCCATAGTGTCGATCAAACGGCAGCTAAACAGGGCCGCCGCGTGCTCGGGCACATAGGGCATGCCCAGAGCCGTCTCGCGGGTCTCGTATTTGGCAAACTTGTCATAATCGCTGCTGGTGCGGAACCCAAAGTTACCGATGTAGAGCATGTCGGCGGTCTGATCGATCACGGTCAGCGCGAACGCTTTGGCCGATGCGATGACGCCCGAGGTAACGTTGTCCTTGTTCACGGCAACCGAAATGCGCGGTGGCATGGACGTCACCTGCACCGCCGTGTTGATGACGCAGCCGGCGCGCAGCCCGTCTGCCGCGGCGCTCACCACGTACAGACCGCTCGGCATGGTAAAGAATGCAGTTTTGTCCATAACAATCACTCCCCTAACCCGGGTTGGAACCTCATGGATGTATGTACCCACAAAAAAAGGCGGGCTTATAGGACAAAATGTGTGTCCCGATAGAACATCCGTTTCCATCCATTAATCCAGCCAGAACGGGTACGGGTCCCTGTGGTGGAGGTCCTCCCACACGGCCCTGTCGCCCCACTCCGGCCCTCCGTCCTCGCGCGACGGCGAGGCGGAGTAGACGCTGAACAGGAAGTCGATGTCCGCGTCGGTCGGCATCGCGGCGAGTTTCTCGCGCGCCGTCCTCGCGTCCCCCGAGTGCGCGTGGCACCACCAGAACACCGCCTTCACGCGCTTGACCGACGTCAGCCCCCGGTGGTTGCGCAGGACGGCCCTCAGCTGCGAGTTCACCC